>CAYTGY010000167.1:0-7551 GCA_964437265.1 uncultured Spirochaetaceae bacterium
CTTTGACAGATCGTAGATCGTACCCAACAGATGAAACGAATCCTCAGGCGGGAGATGAAACCACAGCTGACTCTTCTGGCCAAAAACCGTGCCGATCTTGTAGCACAACTCGCGCCGGTTCCGGTGCGGGCTCAAGCCAAGCACCTCCGCTGAGCCTGAGTCCGGATGGAGGATGCCGGTAATTAGCTTGATGGTGGTGGACTTGCCTGCCCCGTTTGGGCCGATGAACGCAACCACCTCACCCTGTTCCACATGGATGTTGAGGCTCTCAACGGCCGTGACGTCCCGGTACGTGGGTCGGATGAGCGAGCGGACCGATGCGCCGAGTCCGGGTGACTTCACCTTGGTCCGGAAGCGTTTGGTGAGATTCTCTGTTCGAACGGCTATAGACATTGCCTGCTCCTCGTTCGCGGACACAAAAAAACCGCGGGGTTATCCCCGGCGAGTGGACAAGGGTCCAGCGACCGCAAGCGTTCCCGCTCGGGCGGCAGCCATCCTTCATGGGTATGGGCATACGCGTGATGCCCACATGTGCCAATTGAACCCGGCTATCGTCCCGCCGTCTCCGCCACCCGCTTGATCTCCTCATACCGGTCTGGGACCTGCATCGGCGGCCGAGCCCAGGGGAGCTCGTCCCCGCCCGGGGCGGCGGATATGGACGTTATCAATTCGCGGTCAACCCCAAAGCGCTCAACAATGCGGTCTCTCGCACGGGGGCCAAGCTTGAGCGCGTGAAACCGCATGAGCTGTTCCACACGTCTGAGCGCGTACTCAGCTATGTTGTGTTCCACTTCATCTACCAGTGCAACCACCCACCCGGCGCGCACGTCCGCTGAAAGACCCGGCTCCAGCGACTCGACGGTTGGCGCGCGCGTCAATTCTATTGCCTGCTGAACCTCAGGCCGATAGAGCGGCAGGTGATCCTCCGCCGCGGATAGCACATCGACGGCCAGAGCCAGCATATCTTCCGCATTAAGCTCTACGGTCTCTCGTTTCCATACGCCGGCGTGGACCAGAATCTGCCTCACCGCACGAGCAAGCGCTATTCTCTGACGCTCGTTGAGCCCTATCTCACTCTCTGTGATCCGCACGCCGTCTCCGCCGTCTACAGCGAAGCCAACAGAGTCGTCGCTGGGTGCCGAACGGGCGGCCACCGTCTCCCGGTAGCGGCGATAGGAGATTAGCAGTTCCGCATGCGACCGATGTAGGATGCGGCTGGCCTGTTCCAGAGCCCGGTACGCGCCAACCGCCCGTCGGAACGCCTCAACGTCGCGGCGACTCCGGCGCCTGAGTAGCGGACGTTCGAGCTCACGCGCCCACCTGTCTATGGCCTGCACCACCTGGTCGCGGAGCTCCGTTGCATTGCTGATTCGTGCGATGGATGGGACCACCCCCTCCATGTGGCTTGCCAGACGCTCTGCGGCAATACGCAGCCGGCTGTTACGGGTCCGTAGCCGCGCGCGGAACTCGCGTCGCGCCCGCTCCAACGCCGCCCATGCTTCCGCTATCCTCCGGTCCCCAGTGTACTCAAAGCTGATGAGCGTCATCGATCTGCCGACCAGGAGCTCGATCGCCAGGGTAAGAACTTCCTCCACGTCAGAGAGGCTCATCAGTCGTGCGTTGTCCTCAGATTCCGCTGCAAGCGTCCGCTCAATAAACCCCTCCGTCCGGACCCTGCCCCGGCGCTTGCTCGGTGCGCGGCCTACCGACCGCTCCTCTACCAATCTGGCCGTATCCGGAGACCGGTCCCGGAGTGCGGCGACCAGTTGATCTATCTCCACCTGAACGGCCTCGCGATCCGCAGTCACCCGGCTGGGCATGCCGTTTCTGCGGAAGACCTCGATGCGTTGAAACGTGTAGGCGAGATCCCTGGAACCGCCCAGATCTCTGATTGCGGCGGCCACGGCAAGCTCGCTTGCGTCTGGGTTTGCGAGCAGGTGCTTTGCGCCCAGAAGCTGCGCGTCATCATCGGCGTAGGAGCTGAGTGCCAGGTCTCGGGCGGCCAACAGGAGTCGTGGAAGCTGATCAAGGCAGTCGCGGAGGACCCGTGTTCCCCGCTCTATGTCCCTGCCCCTGGTGGCCTGGTGAATGACGCGGACGAGAATCGCGACTACCCCGGCAATGACGGTATACGCGCCAAAGTAGACAAACAGCGGCTGCGGCGCTGCCTGGCCGTATCCCAGAAGATAGCCACCCTGAAGCGCCAGATACGTGACCGGCCCCGCCGTCCATGCGAGCTGGAGGATGTTGCCGGCCCAGCTCTCTCTCCGGAGCGCGCGTTGGATGTCGCGCACCAGTTCCCGCGTCCGCTCTTGCGGCTGAATGTCTCCACCGTCCGAGTGCATATCGCTTACGATACCGCGTACACGTCGGGCGGACAAGATTCGGGGTGTTCCGGGGGCGCGCTTTCACATCCGTGGGCAGATCCGCCGGCCGGCAGCTACGGTGTTATGGCAAACACCACCTGGAGCCGGGCGGTGAACTGAAGCTTCCCCGGCCGGACATTTGCGGTGCCCGCGCTCATCCGCTCCACCTGGACGGTGAAGTCGCCACCCCCACCGCCGCCGACTATCTCGCTGATGCTGAGCACGTCTCCCAGCTGCGCCTGATGCAACCCGGCCAGGTGCTCCGCGCGCGATCGAGCGTCCGCGGCGGCGGCCGCGATAGCCTCACGCTGAAGCTCGGACTGGCGCGCTTCGCCAACAGAGAAGCTGATCCCGTACATTTGGTTTGCGCCGGCGGAGACGGCGGCGTCAATGGCCGCTGCTACCCCGTCCAGATTGCGGAGCGTGACTCTCAGCGTGTTGGACACGCGGTACTGTGGCGCCGGCTGCTCATCTTCCCGGCCCGGAGAGTAGCCGCGCTCCAGATGGATGGAGTACTGGGCGGTCTGCATGTCCTCATCCGCGACGCCCTGGTTGCGGAGGGCCGCCACAACGCGGTCAATCCGTCCGCGTGCCGCGGAGAGCGCCTGCTGGACGTCCGGTGCATACGCCTCCACCCCAATCTGTACTGAGGCGGTCTCCGGTTCGGTCTCTACGGTGCCCTCGCCAACAACGGTGATAGTTCGCGCGCGCTGCGCTTGTCCGCGGGCGAACAGCGGTGCGGTGGCCAGAAGGGCCATGCAGAGGAACGCCAGTCTCACAGTTCGTGATCCGTTCTTCATCACGCAACTATACTCCCACTTCAGCTCATGAGCCTATAGCCGGTAGAGAATGCCAAAGCCTCCGCCCCCGTCGAATGTCGTGCTGGGGAAGAAGAGCAGTCCGGGAGCCACCTCCAAGAAGAGCTCGAGCGGTACATCCGCGAACTCGTAGCTGACTCCCAGGGGAATGCGCACACCGAGCGCCAGGATGTCGGTGCCCAGATAGATCTTGCCGCCCACGCCCACAAAGAACGGCAGCCGTCCGGAGGGCACGTCCACCAGATCGAAGTACTGCTGATAGTCCAGGTGGAAGTAGATTGAGCCGCCGGTGGCTGGAATCCCCCCGCGGTCTTCCTGTTGCAAGAACGACCACGCCGCGGCTGCATCGAACGACGATGCTGAACCGGCGCTGAGTTTCATGCTGAGGCCGGTTGGCTCGCCCAAGATCACGCCGATGCCCATCTGGGCACGAACAGTCGCGGTAGCCGCGAGCACGAGGAAAAGCACAATGGTGGTGATTCGTTTCATGGGGCCTCCAAATGCCTCAATGTGAGATGTGACCTTTCAAACATACGAAATTCTTGTGCTCGCGTCGTGGTGCGCGTTTCCGGCACTGCGCGGTATACTCAGCCAAGGGGGGAGCAGTGATAGCGTTCGACCTACCGTTAGCCCCGCGCGGCCGGCTTGAGGAGCAGTACAACCGGCGCGCCGCGGTCTATCACGCCGTTTTGGAGCAGCTGGAACAGCGGCTACGCGACGCGCTGCAGACCTGTGGTCTGCATGCCACCGTCAAGGGCCGGGTGAAGAGCTTCTCCAGCCTCTATCAGAAGCTCCTTCGCATCCTGCGTTTGGACAAACCGGGACAAGAATCCGTTGTAATCACCGACCTTGTTGGACTGCGCATCGTGTGCCCGTTTGTGGAGGATGTTTCGCTGGCTGAGCGCTGCATTCGCTCGCAGTTCCACATCCGGGAGGTTGAGCGCAAGGGCGCGGACTTCAGCGTCCGTGAGTTCGGCTACGAGTCCGTCCATTGTCTTCTGAGGCTTCCGGGAGACCTCTGCGCCGAACACGAGCTTCCCCGGCAGTTCGACTGCGAAGTCCAGCTCCGCACCATTCTGCAGGACGCGTGGGCGGAGGTTGAGCATGAGCTGGTATACAAGTCGGACGTCACCGTATTTGATGAGACGGTCCAGCGGAAGCTGGCGGCGCTCAATGCCAATCTTACCCTTGCGGACATCACGTTTCAGGAGATCAGAGACTACCAGCGCCGACTCCACGGCGAGCTCCAGCAACGGCGTCGCTCTGTCTGGCAGGCGGTTGCTGAGGCAACCGACGGTCCCGGGCGGCAACACGACTTTCACGAGGCGTTGGAGGCGGAGACGCCCGCGGTAGGCGTCTCGCTTTCCCGCGTAGCGAGAGCACAGGACGAGCCCACCACTGGTCCGGCTACGGCAGCAACCGATCCAGCCGGAACCCTTGACGACCAGCTTCTGGCCGCGCTCAAGGCTCACAACGCCGGCAGCTACGATCTGGCGGACCAGATCTACTCGCAGATCCTTGCCCGCGGGCCGCGGGCGTATGTTCGGGCGGTGATTCTCATTCATCGCGGCATGGTCCGGCTTGTCTCCAACCGGTACCGCGATGCGCTTTCCGATTTCTCTGACGCCGTGGACATTGATCCGGGAAACTGGCGCGCGCTGTACTTCCGAGGCATCGTGTACCGGGTATTGGACGACCTGGATCAGGCAGCGCACGACTTCACGCGAAGCCTATCGCTGGACCCATATCAAGTCGAGTGCCTATTGCAGAGAGCTGGATTGTATCTCCAGATCGGTCGGGAAGAGGAGGCCCTTGCAGATTGCGACGCCGCCATGTCGCTCGAACCTGAAGCCCAATCAGCCGCGGACCTCCGCGACCGAATCCTGGAACGCAAGGCGTATCAGCGCCCGCGGTAGCACCTACCGCCGCACCAGGTCGCACGCCTCCGGTGGTAGCCAGTGGGCGTCCTGGTTGGCAAACTTCACATTGCAGCCAATGGGGTTGGTGACCGGAGTTCTCACCGGTTGTCCGGAGGTGATCTCCTCGAGCGCGTTTTCGAGATCGTTCACCGTTATCTCTTCAGACTTGTAGGGGTTGTCCACGCCGCGACCGGTGTAGACCAGCGTTCGATCCTTGTTAAAGACAAAGAAGTGCGGGGTGCGCAGTCCACCGTACGCAAGCGCGACGCTCTGGTCGTCGTCGCGGAGATAGATCCACGGAAATGCGTGTTCCTCCATGCGTGCGACCATGTGATCAAAGTCGTCATCCGCGTGGTGTTCGGTAGCATTTGAGTTGATGCCGACGAATCGAACGCCCGTGGACGCGAACCTCTCCGCGGTCTTCCGCGTGACGTCGTCCGAGCCCTTCACCGCCGGGCAATGATTGCAGGTGAAGAACACCACCAGCACATCTGCGTCGTCGAAGTCAGAGAGCGAGTAGGTCTTCCCGTCGGTGGCGGGAAGCGAGAAATCAGGCGCTTTGTCGCCCAGTGAAATGGTGTATGCCACGGTTACTCCTCCTCAATCAGAAACGAAAGTTCAGCGGTGATCTTGTCCCCGCGCCCTGAGTTCAGCTCGAGCAGTCGCCGCAGGTGTGTCATGCTCTCTGCGTCAATCGACTCAAACCGGAATCCCAGGTAGTTGTACTCACGGTGGACGCACCGTGCTTGTGCGGAGATCACGATCTCAGACCCCGGCAGACCGAAGTCCAGCGTCGCCGCTGCCCCCAATGGTATGAGCTCCGGGTCATGCGGATTGAGCAACGCACCCTTGAGCGACACATCCACCAGTGTGAACGGCATTGCCGTTGCCCCAAGCCGGATGGTTCCGGTTGCCTCAAAGTCCGTGCGGGTGAATCGTCGCTTATCCACATGAGCCTCTCATAGTAGAATATCGCGAGCCGGCGGCCGTGCGTCAAACGTGGCCGGGAAGGGCGTCCCGGTCGGCGACGACGCTCGAGCTGACAAACCGAAGATACTGTACGTCGGGTGCCAGGCCCTTGCAGATGGCGCGCGCATAGCGTACCACTGTACTGGGAGGCACCATGAGGATCTGGGTTGGATTGGTGATTGTTGGCGTGGTTGTCTTGATCACAATGGGGTGCGCATCCACCCGCAGGGCTGAGCCGGCCCCGGAAACGGTGCCGCACGTGGATCTCACCCGCTACGCCGGGGTGTGGTATCAGGTTGCGCGGTATCCTCACTTCTTTCAGCGGCGTGAGTGTGCCGTCTCCACGGCTCGCTATACGCTCAGAGACGACGGGCGGGTGGGGGTGCGCAACGACTGCTGGGCCGACGAGTTCGGGGGCAAGAGCCGTCAACACGTGAACGCGATAGCCCGCCCGGTTGACGAGGCCAACTCATGGCTCAAGGTCCGCTTCTTTCGTCTTTTCAACGCAGACTACCTCATCATTGAGCTCGATCCGGATTACCGGTGGGCGGTTGTCACGGCACCTGACATGGACACGCTCTGGGTTCTCTCTCGGACCCCGGCGCTTGATGAAGCGGTGTACCAGTCGATCATCGGTCTGTTGGCAGATCGCGGGTTCGACCGGGAGAAGATCATCCGGACGTCAGAGCAGTAGACGGCACCATCAGTCCGTAGCCCAATGGGTACCGGTACACGTCATCCGGTTGCCCTTGTGTGAAGCCTGACTCGTCGGCAGGCCAGGCGAACGGGAGCGTGCCGGTGAACGGCTCATGACCAAAGAGCACGTCAGTGATGCCGGCGGCCTCGGTCCCGGGGAGCCACGACGCCACCAGGGCGTCGCTGTGCCGGTCAATCCCGTCGAGCAGCAGTGGCCGTCCGGAGATCAGGAGCGAGACTACCGGGAGACCCAGCTCGGCGAGCATGGAGGCCGACGCAACATCCGATTCTGAGACCGCGGGTCGCGCGGCATCGCCTCTGCCCTCCGCGTACGGGAGCTCTCCTCCAACAAAGACCACGACGTCAAAGTCCGCAGGGTCTATCCCGGCACGCTCTGAGATCTGGTCACGATAGGTGACGCTCACCTCACCGACCTCAGCTACCAGCGCCTCCAGGATGGTTGTGCCGCGGTTCTCATTCCCCGTCGTGCCCTGCCAGGTGAGCGTCCAGCCGCCGCACTGGATACCAATGCTGTTGCCTGCTTTGCCGACGAGGAGGACCCGTTGATCCGGCGCGAGTGGAAGCACGCCGTTGTTCTTCAGGAGCACCTGCGACTGCGCAACCGCTTGCCGGGCGACTGCACGGTGCGCGGCGCTGCCGACCAGTGGTTCCAGAGCGGGGTTGGGAACGGCGTGCTCAAAGAGACCCATGCGGATCTTGGTGACCAGAATCCGACGGACCGCATCGTTGATCCGTTCCGCAGAGACAACCCCATCCTCAACA
>CAYTGY010000168.1:0-7550 GCA_964437265.1 uncultured Spirochaetaceae bacterium
CCTACTCCCGCAAGCCTCTGTCCAGATGTACGCCGCAAACCGTCGTGGCGACCACGAGACCGTTCTGAGAATGCAGTCGGTGATCAATCGCCTGCACGCGATTGTCCGCACTACGGGCGCGGGAGTGGCTGCAATTCGGCTCGCGCTCTCGCTGGATGGGATTGGGTCACGCTTTCTTCACAGCAGGCATCTCTCACTGAGCCCGGACTGGGATGATGCCGTCAGGGCCGATGTCGCGGCGGCACGCGAGATGATGGCGTCGTTATAACCATTCGGAGCAGCCAACGGCTACGCCAGGACCTTTACCACGACCTTTTGGACGTGCGAGGGCGGTCCCGGGTGCAACTGTGGCAGATGCGCCTCGTGCGGAAAGATGATCGCGAACCGGCCGGCTCGGAGCACGATGTTGGTCGACTCACCAGGATTGTACAGCGCCACGTCGTCCGCCTCGTTGTACGGGGTGTGACCGGCAAGTTGGTTGCGCGGTGCAATCCGGATCAACTCTGCACCACAGGCAACGAACTGAATGTCGATGTACCGGTCGTGAGCTTCGAACGGAAGCGTGTCATCCGGCCTGGTCTGATACGAGAGAAGAATCGCATACAGTGAAGCCCCCTCGATCTCTTCTCGTCGTTCGGAGAACCCGTTGGGGCTCAGATCAGCAAGGAACCGAAGCCCGGTCGAGATTCGGTGCCCAAGATTCTGGTAGAGATGCATGTTTCCTATGTGGTCAATGATCACTGTCGTCGGCCTCCACCGGTAGCATACCCTCCCCGGCCAGCGTCGTGAAGAAGTGGTCGAAGAAGCGGTCTACATCGACGTTGGCCGTCGCAACGACGCCGCTCGAGTCGTCATCGCGCCAGGCGGTGACGGCGGTATGTGCATCCAGTACCGGTGAACCTCGTTTGTAGGAGCAGAGGTCGGGCTCGAACAGGAGCGCCGCGGCAAGCCCGTCGTGGATGGTCATCTTCGGACGGTCAGCAAACCACGTCTCGCTCATGTCCACGACCGGGCCAATCTGTGATGCGACGCGTGTCAGACGCTCCCGTGCCACCGTTCTCTCCATGACCAGACGTCTGGTAACGTCTGAGCTGACAAAAAGAGAGTCCACCGTGGACGCCGCGTCGTAGCAAATCCGAGCCGCATCGACATCACATAGCACGTTCCACTCCGGAACCTGCGCCATCTCCTGATAGTTGGAGAAGCGACCGCTCATGCACACCATCCGCGAGAGCAGCGGCAGCGCATCCGGATACGCCAGGATCAGACGAGCCACATTGGTGAGCGGCCCAATCGCGAGCAGGACCACCTCGCCCGGAGCAGACTCGATCGCCTCACGCATAAACGCCTCGACCGGCTGACCCGTCGAGCCGGCTTGGTGGGGCCACCTCGACAAAACAACGCGTTGCGGCACGTCCGGCTGCCGCTGTTCGCCGGTGCGAGGCTCGGCGGCGCCCACACAGATCGGCACCTCGCGCTCGTAGAACGTTGTGATCGCGAAGACCAGCTTCGCCCGCTCCTCGGAGGCACCGCTCACGGTGGAGATGCCCACAAGCTCAACATCGGGCCGAGACAGGAGGTAGGAGAGACAGAGCGCATCGTCTATGTCACTGCCGATGTCGGTATCAACGAGAATCTTCACCGGTCTCCGCAACCTCTATGGTCCCGAACAGCGTATGCCCGAGCGAATCGTGTCCGTACCCCACCATACCGTGCGGTGGCAGATCGCTTTCGTCCTCGAACCGGATGAGCTCGTCTCCGTTGACACGACACACCAGCTTGCGACCGGTCGCCCGGACGGTAAGGTGGTACTGCCGACCATACTCCCAGGCGAACGGCGCCTCGGCCAGGATCTCGCGCCCGTGATTGTGCCGGACAAGCCGGACCGCTCCCGTGCCGGAGAGCCCGAACGCAAACATGCGCCGCGCGCCAAGCGCCCGGAAAATCAGCAGGTGACTCTCGCCATACTCAGGCTGAACCACGCCAGATACCCGGTAGTCGCTGCTGTAGTAGTTGCCGGTAAACAGGTATGCCGGGCCGTCGGATGAGCAGCGAGCCCAGCCGTCTTCAAGCGACCACGCACCATTGGTGGTGGTGCACTGCGTGATGGTGCCGAACTCGATTTCCTGAGCAGCGAAGTCGAGCGTGAGTGAGCCAGGGCCGGAGACGGCGAAGTCATCCATCCGAACATTCCCAAGGAACTTGGCCTTGCTGTAGTTCATCACCATCAGCCCAACTTCGGTGATCGGCAAACCGCCGGTGTCCGGAATGGCGAACCGGTGATCGGTCCACAACTGGTCATGGCCGGGGCCGAACTCTTGAAACACGCCCTCATAGAGGTCGTTGTCGGTCTGCGCGAACGGCGCCACACGTATCGCCTCTCCACTCATGATCGAAACCGATGTCTTGAAGGTGATGATCTGTCCGGGGTACACCTGCGGCGAAAACGCCGGATCGTAGCGCTCATCGTCGAAGTCTGCGCGACGATACCACGGCTTGTAGAAGACCTTTCCCTGCTGCCCGCGCTCGAGCCGGTCAACGAGGATCTCCAGGCACCCGGGGCCACTGTCCGCGCCGACCTCGTGCTCATGGCGAAGCTGGAAATGCAGCGACTCAGACAACCGGAACCCGTGGGTCGATCCGGGAAGATCGAAGGCGAAGGAGAGGTCTCGCCCAGGAAGCAGACGTGACACGGGCTCCGGCACCGGCGTATCCGCGATCTGGTACCGGTGACCGGCGATGAACGCCGCGGCGGACGGGATATCGACAATGTTCAGGCTCCCGGCCACCGACGATGCGATGATGACGTCGTTGATCGGATCGCGGTACCGCGCCGGAATCGCGCTGAGCCCATAGGCCACGCCGGCGATCGTCCCGGCGTTCCCCGCGTTGCAGTCGGTGTCCCATCCGCACATGGTAGCGATCTCGATCGTCCGGCCGAGATCTCCGGCACCGTACAGCAACGCCAGGATGATGACCCCGGCGTTCGTGGGCAACGGGCAGACCCCAGGGTACTTCCAGTAGCCGTAGCTCGTATCAAGAAACTCACGGCACGCGCGGAAGTCATCAGGATGGTCAGCTCTGAACGCCAGGATCGAGTGGTAGATGCGATGGAGGTCGGACTCCGGACGAACCTCTGTCATGGCTCGTTCGACGATTTTCTCCATGTCCTGCTCTGCGAAGGCTGCAGCGATCGCCGCGGCGACAAATCGAGCTCCGTCGATCCCTACCCCGTCATGTGCGACGGTCGCCGCAGTGCCGGCCAATCGTGCCGCCTGCGCAGGGTCTCCGGGCGCTATCAGGCCCCAGCTGTCAATGAAGATCTGTCCGCCAATCTGTTGCGGCATGACCGGACCGCTGAGCTGCATGGAACCGGAGAGCGGCGGCATGACGCCGGCCTTCAGGTGTAGGTAAGCGGTGTGTTCGGCGCTCCTCCCGTAGCCGCCCCACCAGAACATCCCCTTTCCGTCCCGGGCGTAATCGAGCCACGCCCGTCCGACGTCCTCCGGCTCAATCTCCTGCCCCGGTTCGCGATAGTCCGAGAGCGCCCGAATGAAGAACAGCGGGCCGTTGAGGTCGTCGTCTGCTGCGAAATTGGTGAACTCCCGGAGGTAGCCGGTTATATCTCCATAGCACGCGCGAATGCGATCGTAGCTCCAGATGGTCGGCTCCACCGGGGCTCCCAGTCGTACGCCGGCGGCCTTACCGATGATGCCGGCGTATACCAGCTCCAGATAACTCGTGTCTGTCATATGACGTCGTCCTTGTTCCGTCTTCTATCCCTTGATGCCGATTGATGCCAGCCCACCGATGAGATACTTTTGCACGAACCCGTAGACAAGAAGAACCGGAACCACGGAGACCAGTGTCGCCGCCATGTATTGATTCCAGACAATGTCGAATCTGCCTTTGAACAGCGATAGCCCTACCTGGATTGGGAACTTCTCCCAGGTGTTGAGGTAGATGATGGGCTTCATGAACTCGTTCCAGGTCCACAAAAATGTGTACACGACTATGATAGTCAGTGCGGGAATAGCGAGCGGCATGAGGATTCGGTACAGGATCCCAACATGCCCCACGCCGTCAATTCGGGCCGCGTCGTCAAGCTCACGCGGTATGGACCGGACGTACTGGGTCACCAAGAATACAAAGAATGCCTGCCCAAAGAATGATTGCAGCACCAGCGGCACATAGGTGTCAATGAGTCCCAGTCTGACGAACATTCGAAAGAGCGGCACCAGCTTTATCTCTCCCGGAACGATCATCGTGAGGAAGAGCACCATGAAGAGGAACTCCTTGCCACGGAAATCGAGCCTCGCAAACGCGTACGCCGCCAGCGGTATCGCGATCAGGTTTCCGATGATATTGAGCACGACCATGTAGAGCGAGTTGAGCATGAACCGGTGCAACGGGTATTTCTGAAAAATCGTGACGTAGTTCTCCAACATCGGTTCCTCGGGAAAGAACGTTGGGGGCCACGCGAAGATCTCTGCCCGCGGCTTTATGGAGGTGGAGATCATCCAAAAAAGCGGAACCATGAAGACGGCGATGATGGCCGCCATGATCAGATACATTCCTACCGCCCGCAGGCGCTTGCGCAGGACCGGCGTCGTCAACGAATTGCTATGACTCATAGTAGACCCATCTCTTTGAGGACCATCGGACAATCCCGGTCAGCGCGAGAATGAGAACCACGTAGATCACCACCAGTGCCGACGCGTACCCTTGGTTATTGTTCTGGAACGCTTCCTGATAGAAGTACCAGAGGTAGAAGTGGGTTGCCTTCAGCGGACCACCCTGCGTGATGACGTATGCCTCGGTGAACACTTTGAACGACCCGATCATCTCGATGATGAGCTGGAAGAAGAGCGTTGGAGTGATGAGCGGCAGCGTTATCCGGAAGAACTGTCGCACGCTATTCGCCCCATCGATCTTCGCGGATTCGTACAGGTTGTCCGGGATGTTTTGCAGCCCCGCGAGGTAGATCACCGCCGCACCACCCACACGCCAGATGCTCATGGTGGCAACCGTGAAGAGTGCCCAATTCGGGTCCCAGAACCATCCCGGTGGATTCGCGATACCAACGAACCGGAGAACGGTGTTGACGAACCCCATCTCCGGATTGAACAGATTCTGCCACATGAGCGCGACGGAGACCCCTGAGATCACCGCCGGCAAGTAGAGCATTGTCCGGAAGAAGTACATCCCCTTCAGTTTGAGATTCAGCAGCAGCGCCAACCCGAGACCGGCCACGATCTTGATCGGCAACGACATCAGCACGTAGAGCACCGAGACTTTCAGTGACTGCAGGAACAACGGATCGTCGGTGAAGATCCTGACGTAGTTGCGAAACCCAACGAAGAATTCCCCACGCGCGAGCGTGAAGTCGGTCAGGCTCAGATAGAACGAACTCGCGATGGGAACAATGAAGAGGACCACGAGTCCCAACAGCCACGGTATCAGGAACAGATAGGCTGATGAGTCGTATTTCCGCGATGAACGAAAACGGATGGTCGCTCCTACATCCAGTTCAGCATCCTGCATAATGCCCTCTCTCTGAAGAAGCCCGCGGCGGCGTGCCGCCACCACGGGCAAAGCTGTGTGCCAAGGAGCTTCGGTTAGCTGCCGAGCCGCTCCACGCTCTCGTCCAGCACTTCTTGCATCTCCGGTACCATCTCGTTCAGCCTGACCGGGATCTGATCGCGCTCAATAAGCTTCAGGTCGATCTCATCCCAGAAGTCCTGCATCGCACGCTCGATTACCGAGTACGAGGCGTGCGACTGATTCCACTCCGCAACCTGCGGGTACTGAAGCACATCAAAGAACGCCTGCATGTGCTCGGTGTCTCCATCGGGGAGGTTCGGGAGCAGATCGTTAATCGTCGGAATGAGATTGGTGCGCGCCATCATGAACGCTTGCCCCTCCGGACCCACCAGGTACTTGAGGAAATCCCACGCTTCGTCGGGATGCTCGGTGTCCTTCCAGATTGAGATCATAGTCGCCCATGCGTTGACATGGCGCTGCTTCCCAGGAACCTGCGGCTCAGGCAGCACACCCACATTCATGCCTTCCTGAACGACCCTTCGCAGATGGCCCTGATTCAGGTTCGCCATTGCAATCCGCTCCGCTCGGAACAGATCGACCGGGCCCGTCCCCTCGGTCCCAAGGTTCGAAAGCTCGGATGCGCTCGGCGTTGCTCCGGAGTGAACCAGATCCCAGAACCATGTGTAGGCGTCGATCATCTCCTGACTATTCAAGTAGCCATCCACCGTCGTGGAGTCGTCGCTGTACGGGTACGCACCGTAGTTGTGCCAAACGGTTCGGAACGGCTTCCGCGGGCGGTCACTGCCCCAGGTCCGGGTCTCTTCGTCGACCAGCTGCTGCGCGATCTCGATGAAGTCGTAGGTCGTCCAGTCCGGGTCGGGATACGGAACGCCGTGAGCATCAAAGATATCCTTGTTGTAGAGAATGAGTGTGGCGCCAAGGCTGGTCGGCAGTCCGATGACCTTGCCGTCCCACATCGCCCGTGTCTTCCAGAAGCTGTCAATGTACTGGTCGGTGTCGAAGTTGTCGCGCTCGATGTACGAATCGAGCACCAGCGCCTCTGGGAACCAATTGTTGTTCCAGTAGATGGCGACGTCCGGCGCACCCACGCCGGCATTGAGTGCCGTATCCATTTTTTGTCCGAAGCCCGATGACGGCAGGATCGTCACCTCGACCGACACGCCGGGCGTCGCTTCGCTGTAGACTTCAGCGAGCTCGGTCTGCGCCGCGGCGGTGAACTCCTCAGACTCGACGGTCCACCACTGAAGGACGACGTCGTCCTCCGACGAGTCGCCGACCTCTGTGGTACCGGTGGCAAAGACTGCCGCGGCAATTGTCAGCATGGCAACGAACGTCAGGCTGAACTTGAAAATCCTGTGCATAGTTTCCTCCTGTGTATTGTTCCACGTAAACCGAGTGTCGGCCTCGTGGACGATTAACCAAGCAACTCCCGCATTCACTCTTGTCTCATAGGCCCCTCCATACTTGATCAGCGCGGTCCAGATGCATAATGACGCGCGCTTGTTAGGTG
This sequence comes from uncultured Spirochaetaceae bacterium, assembly GCA_964437265.1. Classification (GTDB taxonomy): domain Bacteria; phylum Spirochaetota; class Spirochaetia; order DSM-27196; family SLST01; genus CAYTGY01. The sequence goes on from CAYTGY010000168.1 coordinate 7,076, forward strand.
CTGATTCAGATCGTCCTTCTCCAACGTGACGTGCTTGATATAGGTCCGGTTGTACGTGTACGTCATGCAGAGATCCCCGCGTGACGTTTCGATGATCGCCGGGTAACTGAAGTCCCCAACAGCGTCTTCCAGATCAGTTAGGGTCTCCCACGACGTTCCGTCGTCGTGGGAGACCGACAGGCGCAGCGGCGTCCGCGGGCCCCAGGTGGGGAACAGCGCTTCAATACGGCTGTCGATCTCGCGGTACCGCTTCTTGTCCGTGGCGAACTCAGACGGAGAGACCTGCAGCTCCGGAACGGACTTGAGGCTCTGGTCCACAATGTGCGTGCCGTAGAACAGCGGGTCCGGCCATTGGGTCGGCGCGCTGGCCCAGATCCACTGCACCGGCCCGATGGCCCCCTCACGGATCAGCTTCCGCGGCAGCTGGAAGTGCGGTCCGAAGCGGCGCTGGTGGGCCGTCGCCAGCGTGATCCCC
>CAYTGY010000169.1:0-7474 GCA_964437265.1 uncultured Spirochaetaceae bacterium
GCGTTCACCACCGTGGACCTGCTCACGGATTTCATAGACCGCCACCCGGCGTGAGCATGCCTGCATCGCTCATCAGGATACACCTGTCGAAGTTGTCTCCTGGCAATCGAGATACGGCTGCGCGCGCCTCGCGATGCGCCGGAGGCCTTCCGATCGACGATCGAAGAGGTCGAGGCGCCTGCAAATGGCCTTCTGCGTCAGCGGGATGTCGATGAGAGGCCTTTCACCCCTCGGGCGCCCGCTCATCGAACAGGTGGACGTTCTGCTTGAAATACTCTGAGTATTTGGTGTGAAACAGAACCTTTCCTTTGAACAGAATACCTCTCTCGTCTTTTGATTACCTAAAAGGTACAAAACTGCCCCGGATGCGGACAGAGGGGGCGGAGAGAGGGCCAAGGCCGATTTTGACTTAGTCCAGTCAGCGGGCTCATCTCCATGTGTGAAGAGGGTAAACGTTCACCATGCCAAAGGCCACTTCTCCGCGCTGCTCGATCGTGCGTACACCGGTGAGGAAATCGTTCTCGCGAGGACCGGCACCCCGTACGCCCGCCCTCCTGTGGTGGTGGTCTCATCCGACTCGTCTCACCGATCGTGCAACCAGAAACGCGAGCCACTCGTAGAGGTTCATGCGCCCGATGAGAAGATGCGGGAAGCCTGCTGATGAAGAATGTGCAGCATCCGCACGTTGCATGAGTTCTTCCAGCGCGTCCGCGTTCTCCTCTGCGAGGGGGCTCATCTGGTCGGGGGACAGAGAGCCGGTTGGATCAGTGCCGGTGAACGCCGGCTCTTCCATGACCTCTGTGCCGAAATCCTTGAGAAAATCGTCCCGGATCGGGCGCCGATTGAGCGCGACTGCGCGCTCATGAACTCCTTGCGTACAGCGTTCCGTTCTTCCAGGAGACTCTGTTTCGTGACCAATGGCGACTCTTTCAACCCGATTGTACATCAATCGGGTGAAGCGTGTACGCCGCTTCAGAACCTCCGCGACCACACCTTTGGCCAGCGCTCCACGACCACCTTTGTCTGGGTGTAGAACTCCACGCCGTGGCGGCCCTGCGCGTGCAGGTCACCAAAGAAGCTCTCGTTCCAGCCGCTGAAGGGGAAGTAGGCCATGGGTGCGGCGACACCAATGTTCACACCAATGTTTCCTGCATCTGCCCGGTGGCGAAACTCACGTGCCGTTGCACCGATGGATGTGAAGATGCACGTCATGTTCCCGAAACTGCGGTCGTTGACAAGGGAGATAGCCTGCTCAAGTGAGGGGGCGGACATGAGGCTCAGAACCGGCCCGAAAATCTCCGTAGTGGCCGCCGTGCTTGCCGGGTCCACGCCGTCGAGAACGGTGGGAAAGACCCAGTTGCCGGAGTCGTAGCCACTCACACTCCTGCCCCTGCCGTCGACCATCAGGCGGGCGCCCTCGCTCTCTGCTGTTTCAATGGTCGCCTCTATACGAGAGCGACTCTCCGGCGTTATGACTGGACCCATCTCGACGCCCTTGTCCAGACCATAGCCCACCGCTCGCGCAGCGGCCACCTCTGCTATTGCCTCACCAAAGCGCTGGTGCGCATCACCTACCGTCACGGCAACGCTCGCAGCAAGGCAGCGCTGACCGGCACACCCAAACGCGCTGTCCGCCATGATGCGGGTAGCCGTCTCCAGGTCTGCATCCGGCATGATGATCACCGGGTTCTTTGCTCCGCCCTGGCACTGCGCCCGTTTGCCGTTTGCCGTTGCGCGCTCATAGACGTACCGGGCCACCGGAGTGCTTCCCACAAAGCTCACTGCACGAACATCAGAGTGATCGAGCAACGCGTCTACCGTCTCGCGTCCACCGTTGACCAGCTGCACCACTCCAGCCGGGAACTCAGCCTGTTCGATCAGCCGAAAGAGGGCGGCGCTGGTCATGGGCACCTTCTCGCTGGGCTTGAGAATGAAGCAGTTGCCGGTCGCGACGGCGTAGGGAAGAAACCAGAGCGGGATCATTCCCGGGAAGTTGAACGGGGTGATCGCGGTCACCACGCCCAGCGGCTGACGGAACATGTGCTCGTCAATGCCGCGCGCTATGTCCTCGTTGTTGTACCCCTGCATAAGCGTAGGCACGCCGCAGGCGGTCTCCACGTTCTCTATGCCGCGACGCAGCTCTCCCAGGCTCTCCGCACGAGTCTTGCCACACTCGTTGGTTATGACCTCAGCAATTGCGGAAACGTTCTGTTCCAGGAGCGCTTTGAGCCGGAACAGCGGCTGGACGCGCTCTCCCACCGGTGTCTCTCGCCAGGCGATGAACGCTTCTCGGGCAGCGGCTACTGCCGTGTCCACGCCCTTCGCCGGTGTATGAACAACCTCCGAGATGGTGCGTCCGCTCGCGGGATTGAGAACCGGCGCCCGCTCGGTTGCTCCGGCGTCCGTCCATTGGTTGTTGATGAAGTCAAGGATCTGTTCTGCCATCGGATACTCCTACTTGTCCGGGTTGGGGATCATGAACTCACGGATGGTCGCGAGCAGATCAGTGTAGCCGCCTATGAATGAGCGCAGCGTGCGTGCGCTCGCGCCGTATTGCTCGAACTCTTGCGGCGTCATTCCATCAGGCTCGTACGCCCTGCGGAAGTCATCAAAGTGCTCGAGCAGAGCGTTAACGCAACCACCGGGAACCGGGTCGCCCATGGTGTCGCGGACCGGTACCGATGAGCCGTTGAACCGAACCTGCCATTTGTGCGGAATGGTGAGCACTACGTCCCCTCCCACGAACTGAGACCAGTGGAGGTGGTTGCGGTAAGCGGCGGAGAGCAGTCGAGTGCGATATCCGTGCTCACCGTAGAGCTCGTAGGCTCGCTTCATTACCGCAACTCCGGCCCACGCGAGAAACTCAGGATCCACAATGATGTCGTGCTTTTCCGCGAGGATCTTGAGCCAGTCGTCAACGCGGCCAACCATGATCGTGCAGACGGGACTCATAAGAGCGCTATCGCTTCCATCGGCCTTCCGTCTTTCGAGTCCGCGCTCAACGGCCTCCGCGACGGCAACCGCCTGGGGAACAGTGAAACAGACGCTTGCGTTGATGTTCACGCCCTGCGCCGTGAGCTCTTCCATGGTACGAATCCCTGCCGCTGTCGCGGGAACCTTCACCTGCATGTTGGGCGCAAGCGCGGCAAAGCGGAGCCCCTGCTCCACCATGAGCGGACTGCTGCGATAGAACATGGGGTTGGTCTGAATGCTCAGCCGTCCCTTCTTCCCTGCCTCCCGCTCGAAGACCGGCTGCAGGAGCTCTGCACCTTTCACCGCCATCTCCTCGATCAGTTTCCAGGTGATGTCAATCTCGGTCGCCTCCGGCATCTCGGCAATGAGCTCGTGAATCCGTGCCTGCCAGAGGTGCATCTCTTTCTGGAGAACCTGCCCGACGATGACCGGATTGGTGGTTGCGCCCACCGCCCCGTGAGAGATGGAGTACTGAAGTTCTTCAATGGAACACGAGTCGTTCCACAGATCAGTCGATCTGTCCGTCACAGTTTGAGAGAGCGGACTTCTGTTCCTGCTCATACGCGCAATCCTCCGGTGATATCAAGCTCGGTGTCGGTGACCTGAGATGCTTCGTCAGAGAGCAGGTAGGCCACCGCACCGGCAATCTCTTCAGGCGTCTGGAGTCTGCCAAGGGGGACAACCTCCTGCCCCTTGTCCGTGATCCACTCCGGCGCCTTGCCCTCTCGTTCCCAGACATCCTGCTCTCCCGGCGTAAGGACCCAACCCACGGTGACCCAGTTGCAGCGAATGCCGTGAGCGGCGTAGTTGCGGGCAACGTGGTGGGTGAGGGTCAGTAGCCCCCCCTTGGAGATGGAGTACGGGAACAGCTCGCCGAGGCCGCTCCAGGCGTGGGTCGATCCGATATTGACGATAGCACCGCCACCCTGCCCGATCATCTGTTCAACGGCGAGCCGGGTGAACTCCACCGCACCGACCAGGTTGATGTTGAGCACCGTGCGCAGAAACTCCGCGCTCGTGGTACGAAGCGTCTCTCTGCGCATTGTTGCCGCGTTGTTCACCAGAGCATCCAGCCGTCCGAACCGTTCGACGGTCGTCCGTACCACTCGGGCTATATCCTTCGGGTCGCCGTTGTCGGCCTCCATGAAGGTGAGGCCCGCAGCCGGCGCTACGCTCTGCTCCACCGCAGTACCTGCGGCAGTGTCCCGCCCGGTAATAACGACGCGGGCCCCCTCTGCCGCGAGACGCTCTGCAATGGCGCGTCCAATTCCCCTGGTTCCGCCGGTCACAATAACGATGCGTCCGTGGGCTCTCGCTGATACGTCCTCGTCCATCACCTGCTCCTGAAGCCTCTCTGCGCGCTTGACCTGGCCCGTCATTCGGGATAGGTTAATAGTGGCTAAGCCACCAGTGGCTTAGCCACTGTATCAGCTGAGCAAAGGATGCGCAATGGCGAGAGCCGCGGTATCGGGGCCGGTGTACAAACAGGTGATAGTCTCCCTGGAGAAGCTGGCTCGCACGGAGTTTTCAGTGGGAGAGCAGTTCCTCACTGAGCGACAGGTCAGCGAGCGTTACGCAATCAGCCGACCAACGGCAAACAAGGCACTCACAAGTCTGGTCGCAGACGGGATACTCGAGTTTCGCAAGGGCGTGGGCACCTTTGTCCGTCCGCCCAAGCCGAACGTGAATCTGCGGGAGCTGGTAAGCTTCACGCAGAAGGCGCGGGCCGCCGGGCTGACCCCGACAACCTGGGTGGGCCACTTCTCCACGAGAATAACTGAAGCGGTGACGATCCTCCCGGTCGCCGATGTGGCGGCAGCATTGGGCGTGCCGTCAGCCGCAACGGTCTATCAGATGGAGCGCTTCCGCTCGCTTGACGGCGACCCGTGCATCTTCGAGCGCCGCGTCCTGCGGGAGGATCTCTGCCCGGAGCTTACCGCCGGAGAGTGCGCCGGCTCTCTCTACTCGCTGTTTGCCGGTCGCTACGAGCTGGAGCTTGACGGTGTTGCCCAGCGCATTCGGGCACGAAATGCAAGTGCTACCGAAGCATCTGCCCTCGGCTGTGCCGCTGGAGATGCCGTTCTTGAGCTTACCGGCGTTGGCCATCTTGCAGGCGGAGAACCGTTGTGGTACGAGCAGACGCTCTATCGCGGGGACCGGTACGAGTTCGTTAATCAGCTGCGAATTTCCGGCTCGACCGATCAGTCGAGCCTTGATCCGCGATCGGCCGCCGATGAGAACCAGACTGAATCAACTCTCTGGCATGAGTGGAGTTAGGGAGCACCATGGAGACGAACATGTTTGACGTAACCGGTCGTGTCTTCGCGATCACCGGAGCCGCCGGAGCCCTCTGCGGCGTGATGGCGGAGGGGCTCGCCAAACGGGGCGGCCGGGTTGCGCTGCTCGACCTTGATGAGAAGGCAGCGACAGCGCGGGCAGAGACGATTGAGAAACGCGGAGGGAGCGCGCTTGTCTGCAGGTGTAGCGTGCTCGAGGCGCAGGAGATTGAGGCGGCCCAACGCACCATAGCGGAGAAGTGGGGCCGGATAGATGTGCTCATCAACGGCGCCGGCGGCAACCATCCGTCCGGGAGCACCGTCGAACCGTTTGCAACACCGGAGCTGGTCAGTGCCACCGGGGGCGCCGAGGGGACGGCGAACCAGGGCGGTTCCGCAACCTTCTTTGACCTGCCCATCAGCGGGTTCGAGCGCGTCTTTGATCTCAACTTCCTGGGCACGGTTCTCCCGTCACAGACTGTAGGCCGATACATGGCTGCACAGGGCGTCGGTTGTATTATCAACATGAGCTCCATGAGTGCGCTCACTCCGCTGACCAAAGTGGGTGCATACAGCGCGGCGAAGGGTGCTGTGGCAAGCATCACCCGCTGGCTCGCGGTGCATCTGGCTCCCGTTGGGGTCCGGGTGAATGCGCTTGCTCCCGGCTTCTTTATGACTGAGCAGCTGAAGTTTCTGCACATTGACCAGCAGACCGGGGAGCTGACGGCCCGAGCAAAGGCAGTCATGGCGCACACGCCCATGGGGCGCTACGGAGAGCCGGAAGAGCTGCTTGGCGCCGTGATCTGGTTGAGCACGGCGGCGTCGAGCTTTGTTACCGGAGTCGTGCTCCCGATAGACGGCGGCTTTTCCAGCTTTTCCATATAGACTCTGCAGCCACAGGCGACGGGGCCCAGGAGGGTGACAATGGACGTGAACGGATTCCTCTACTCACAGATCGGGTACGACCTGGGGATGCCCATGCGGGCGATCATCCGCGGTGGCACCAAGGAAGCGGTGCCCGCCGGTTCCACGTTCGTCTGAACACTCACGATCGCCACTACGGTGCACACAAGAGTATGTTGTCCGGGAGGATCGAAGAGTCCTATGCCGCAGGAGCGGCGGGGTTTTGCCCTATGATCCGTCCTACTTCCTTCCGACTAGCGCCAAGCACCAGAAGGGATCGCACGAGAAGCTCCATGGAGACGCTCGAGTCCGCGGCCTCCATCTTGGCGACGCGCGACTGACTTGATCCGAGGAGTTTGGCCAACTGGTCCTGCGTCAGTTGGCGGCCGTCCCGGTGCTCCCTGAGGCTCTGAGCCAGAGCAAGCTTCATCTCGATCAAGGCTGCTTCTTCATCGGTCAGTCCGAGAAACTCAGCCGTCGTTCCTGCTGTCCAGCCCGCCTGCTTCAAGCGATCGTGGTTCATTCATTCACCTCGTATGAGACCGTCGTACGCTTTCAACCGAGCTCTGAACGTCTCGATTGCCTTCTTGGTTGTAGTGCTACTTTTCTTGGCAAACACCTCCACGATGACAATCGCGTCCTGATCCACTCGGTAGATGATTCTCCAATTCTGTCCCGTGTCGCGCATCGTCGTTGGTTTCCACTCGGAGGTTCCTGCTGACCCGCAACGGCGCGCCCGCGTTCTCGTCTTCGACAATACGCGCATTTCCGACGACCGAGCTCACCCGTTCAGTGCATTCTGCCTTCAGCTGGACGCGTTCTGTGGGTCACACCTGCCTGGAATCGAGCGGAAGGCACCTGCTCGTCGCGTCGGATCGGGACCTTCTCGTGTTGATCCGCGCGATGTACCACGTGGATCACACTTCGCGCAACAGGCATCCCAAGGCACGCGACCATCGCGCCGGTCCGCGGATTCGTCTCGTCGAATTGGGTTCGTTGGTTGCGAGGTCCGGTCTCGCCGGGACCGGTTTGCCCCGACCGTTGGCCATCTTCGAAACAGTCGGTCTCGGTTTGCCAGCGCGAGGATCACCAGAGGAAAGATCCGGGGGCCGTTCCGCCTCTTCTCTGGCGGTTTGAGCGTCCATGCTCAAACAAGTTCAGCCAAAGGAGGCAGGACGCCGACGTGGCTGCGCGATAGATGAGTGTCAAATCAAACGCGACAGAACTCGACGAACGCGGGAAACGTGCCGGAAACGAGCGGGCCGATCGCGCGAAACCAGCATAGCGCCTGCATCGGCGCCCTCAGCGGTGGCAGTGACCAC
>CAYTGY010000170.1:0-7405 GCA_964437265.1 uncultured Spirochaetaceae bacterium
CAATGAAGCAAACCTGGTGTTTCTGGACGCGTGCCGTGATAACCCGCTTCCGCCAACCGCACGCAGCTCGTCTTCCGGCCGCGGGCTCTCGGTGGTGCAGGCCGTAACGGGCAGTCTGATCGTATACGCTACGGCTCCCGGACAGGTGGCCCAGGACGGGCAGGGGCGCAACGGGGTGTTCACCGGCGCGCTGCTCTCCCATATCGGTACGCCCGGGATGGACGTGGAAACCATGCTCCGCCGGGTCCGGGGGGCCGTGCTCGCCGCGACCGGCGGTAAGCAGGTGCCGTGGAGCTCTTCGAGTCTGACAGGGGCGGTCTATCTGACCGGCGCCAGCCCAGATGCAGGTCAGCCGATCGTACAAACGACCGGCGGTGAGCCGGATTTTGCGCCGCTTGACGTTGGCTACGGGCAAAACCGCTTCTTCTGGGCAAAACCGCTTGGCCACGGCGAGGCGAGCTCTCGCATCTACATCATTGGTTCGCCGGACGACCCGGCGCGAGAGGTCGAGCTTGTCGACGAATCTCGCTTGGGCGTTCGTGATGCCGGTGAAGGCAAGAGATGGTCGGCCCGCTATGTCAACGGTGGAACTGCGTTCTTTCTGACGGGACAAACGAGCGACGCCGGAACCGATCTCTTCTTCACCCGATTTGCCGACTATCGACCGGTCAACCTCTCCAGTGACGGTGGGAGATGGTACGAGGCCCTTCGCGACTTTGCTCAGGAATCGCAGCGTGTGCTCTTCACCGCCACCAACCACCCGGAACGCGAGACCAGAGTCGTGGTTACGGACACCGCCGCTCGTTTCTATGCTGATGCGCCCGCCCCGGAGGGGGACATGGTGAACGCTCTTTGGGCGGACGCGGCTGGGGAACGAGTCTGGGTCATTACCCGTTCCGGAGCCCATACCGTGCTGATCTCCTCCGGTGTTCCCGAGGAGACGTGGACGAACGCGTCTCCAGAGGACGACTGGAGGCGAGAGTTCACCTTTGAAACGGCTACCGAAAGCACCTACACCAGGGTTCTTGACTTCGACCGCTCGACCGGCCGAGTCCTGATGCAGAAGGGCGTGGAGGTCTATCTGGTCGATCTGCGTCAGGAGCAAGCCGAACCGGTTGACGTGACCGAGCTCTGGAGCGACAGTCCGCAGAGTGGCGGTGTCTTGCGCCGAGCGTACTGGAACGAGTCGGCAACGTCGTTCGTTTTTGAGTTCGGCTGGTACGACCACTGGGGTGAGGGCGAGCCACCCGAACCGTTTGTCGGCGTTTATGACGTCGCGACCGGTCGCACGCGGCTCTTCGCCCCCGGCGCGACCCGACCGTTTTGGTTCTCCGAGGACGAGGTCGGCTACTTCCGGAACAACCCCGAGGCAGGCGAAGCGGGGGAGCTGCATCTACTCAAGGCGAACGTGCATGGGAGAGGTGAGGTGGTGCTCGCCCGCTATGAGCCCAACGAGTACCTTCGTCTGACCGGCTGGCATATTGACGACGACTTTTGGTGGGGCCGTGCCTGCCCCCACGTCTATGTGGTGGATCAACACGGCTCGCTTTCCTACATTGGTGAGACGATTCCGAATGCCGTTGGATCGCTGTTTCGAACCACCCACCGGATGCCGCTTCCGGGGGCCGGCTCGGTGCTGATCCGCGAAGAGCTCCCGGAGACCAGCTTCCTCTTCTCCGTGGAGCTTCGCGACGCCGCCGGCGAGCTTCCGGTTTCGGTCTCGGGCTCCTTTGGTACTCTGCCGGGGGTGCCCTACGTTCTTCAGCAGGGCGACTGGGTCGATCTCACGCCGTTGCGCAGTCCAGTGGGGCAGGTGGAGTTGGTGACGGACGGTTTCTACCAACCGGAGGTGCCGTAATGCCGGTTGCACTGGTCACCGGAGCGAGCCGTGGGATTGGACGTGCAATCGCCGCCCGGCTCGCGGCCGAAGGGTATGATCTGTTCCTGACCGCCCGCACGGTTGATGCGCTTGCGGACGTCGCGGCCGACGTCCGGGATGCTCGACGCCTGGCGGAGCTCTTTGCCGCGGATCTCAGCCAAGAGGCTGCAGCCGCAAGCGTTGCCGCCGCCTTCGCGGCACGTTTCTCCGGACTGAACGTCCTGGTCAATAATGCCGGCTCCGCGCCCTCCGGGCCGTTTGAACAGTTCACTCCTGGCGAGTGGGACCGTGTGATGAGGCTCAACGCCGGCTCACCGTTCTTCCTCACCCAGGCGCTGTTACCGCTGCTGCGTCAGGCGAGGCCGGGGTATCTCATCAACATCGGGTCGGTGGTATCCCGCAAGGGGTATCCCGAGCAGACGCTGTACAGCGCAAGCAAACACGCGCTCCTGGGTTGGACAAAGGCGTTGGCGCAAGAGGTTCCAACCGAGGAGGTGCGAATTCACGCGGTGCTCCCCGGCGGAGTCGACACCGACCTGGTACGGTCGGTGCGCCCTGACATCGACACCGGTGAGCTTATCTCCCCCGAAGAGGTTGCCGACGTGGTCGCCCCCTTGGTCTCCATGCGCGGCAACGCCATGATCGACCAGGTGGAGATCCGCCGCAGCACTAAGGGTGCGTTTCAGTAGCTACGAGCTATCGATCCGGCCGGCGCATTGCGGCGATCTGATCGTAGTCCTCGTGATAGGATCGCAACTGCACATTCTGCAGCAGCAGCTTGAGAGTGAAGGGCGCTGGAAGGTAGTCCAGCACGACCTTCATTGCCGTGCTGTGACTCTCTGCTATCTCAACCGCCTTTTCGGCCGTCAGTCTTTTTGCGTGGATGACCACGTGCTTCAGTGATCCACTCTACGTCACTTGCACCGCGGGGAAGACCGATGTCGTCATGTGTCTTCAGAATGAATCCGAGTCTTGTAAGGCACTCTCTCAACCTGCGTCCAACGTTCTCGTCGACAAAGACCGGAGGGATCACGCGGCGCGGAGCTCTTGCTCGTACTCTATTGCGTCTGATACGAGGCAAGCCTCGCAGTCGAGGTCATACGAGATCTCATCAATAGACTCACCGCTACGGTGCCGGACGTACACCAACTCAGTCGGAATTCTGGTGCCGATGATGCATGGTCGCCCATACTGCCGAGATGGGCTGAAGACTACAGCATCAACGGGCTGGAGTGTCCATTCGCCATCCTCGTGGCCAACACGGCTAAGAGCCGCCTCAAGAAGTTCGCCCATCTCGAGCTGACCATTGCGATTGAGGTTGTAGAGCTTGCCGAACTCTTCCACAATGATGTCGCGCCTGTCTGTGAGGAGTTCGTGGTCGGCAAGTGGATGCTGTGACCCCGACCGTTCTCGCAAAACGGCGATTGCCTCTCTAATCTGACGAAGCGGCACATCATGGTGCCGCCGCAACGTTTTCAGGACGTACAACTCCACCAGGTTTCTAAACGAGAGGAGATGGACGTCGGCAGGTACAATCACGGGATAGAAGAAGACTCGTCCACCGTCATGGTCGCTATACGTCGTCCCGCGAGTCCACGCGCCGACCGTGCTCTTGGCAAGTTGCAGGTACAACGCAACTTCTGCCTTCGAGTACGCCGGAACATCCATTGGATCCAAGTCCCCGTACAAGCCCATCACGCCCAGTCACTTCTCCTGTGGAATGAGTATCGCCAAACGTCTCTCGAACATCAGCACCACCCATTCACGATACCGGCCATTTCTTGGTAACCACACTACGGCTCGTCGTACTCATACGCGCCGATGGAGTACGGGTGGGTACGCGGGTTTCCTTCGCGGTCAGTCCCATCGTCGTAGAAGTTGAGTCCGGCATTGGCGGCGGGCGAACCCTCGCTCAAGTGCCAGTCATTGTCCTCCATCGTGTCAACGTCGACGTCCGCTCCTTCGATGTCGACGAACGCCGGATCTCCGGCTATGTTGTTCTGGAACTTGTCGAGCTCGTTCATCGTGTACTCTTGGGACGTGTTATTGCAGTAGTACGCGACCAACCCGGTCGCGTAGTCGAAGAAGAGGTTGTTCTCCACGTAGTCGTCAAGCAGTGCGTCGCTCCAGATGGCTGCCTCGTTGGCCAGACCGGTGAACAGAATGTTGTTTCGAATGCCAATTTGCGTGGAGTGCAGGGCGATCGCGAATGCGCTTGGCGAGTCGACGGCGGCCGGAGTGCCGCCATAGATGGTGTTGTTTGTTATGCTGCCCTCGCAGTTCCACAGCGCGATGCCCCGATGTGTTTCGCCGCCGGCTCCACCACGGATGACGTTGCCCCAGATATCCAGTCTTGCGCCATCTGCGGTAATCCCTTTCCCGGTCGCGCCGCGGATGTCACTTCGGACGATGCTCACCGAGTCTGAGCCGGTATTCTCCACGCGAAAGCCCACCGTCCACGGTCCGGAGCCTGCCTCGATCACGTTGTCTGCGTACCATCCGTGACCACCGTTCCAGAGAAACACGCCAAACGACTCGCTGCTGCCGTAGCCGGTGTGAATGAGACTGTTGGTCAGATAGAAGTTGCCGTGCTGGAGCTGCACACCATGAACGTACTGACCGCCCTCGGCTTCGGTGTCGCCGCCGGCCTGGATATCAAGCTCATCGCCGCCTCCGCTGCTCGCCACTTCGCTCTTAGACTCGCTAACGTACAGCCCCGCGAGACTCGGCGCCGCGGTAACGGTAATATCTGTCTGCCCGATCCGTGCGTCGATTGCCCCCTCGAGCTGGATGCCATAGGCACGCTCGCTCGCTCCGCTGACCGTAACCGAGTTATGGTGCGTGTTCGACGTGCTCTCTATGTTGTAGATACCGACCGCCCGGGCCGTGCTTCCACCGCCGGCGGTGATGGTGCTGTTCTGCACGGTGACGTCTGAGCCGTCACCAATCTCGATTGCCCTCGAATAGTCGCTTGGCTGGGCGATGATGGTACTCCCGCCCATCCAACCGGAGGACTCCTCCGCGAAGCTCGCTCCGGCTGTGGCGGTAACTGCCGGTCCGGAATCGATCGCGCACTCGTTGATTGAGAACCCGGTGCCTCCGTCGAGCGCCACGCCGACCGCATAGATCGTGTCTTCGCTCGTGCTGCCGGTGATTTCACACTCGAAGATGTTCAGGGCCGCGGAATCGCCGTGCACCCCACATGCCCAGGTCCAGGTGGAACCCTCCGGCAGCACCGGCGCGCCGCCAGAGATGGTGCAGCCAGACACTTCCGCTGAAGAGTCCTGTGCGTAGACGCCGACCGACCACTGTCCAGTACCACCTGCGATCGTACATCTCCGGATGGCAGGGGAGGAAGCCTTGAGATAGATTCCCACAGAGGACTGACTAGTACTGCCTCTGACCGTGAACCCACCAAACGACGTGGCGTTCGTCAGGCCGGTCCCGCCGTCAACGGCTCGGGGCCGGACAGGGTCCCCGTTCGCGTCTTCCCGCTGCGGCCCGCTGCTCATATCCTGGATGATCGTCTCATACGGCTCAAACTCCTCCTCCGAGACCTGCTCCCACTCCCAGGTTTCCGGGTCATGCCCGCCCCAGACGGAGACCCCCTCATGCAGCACCACGTGGGTCCCTTCGTAGAAGTTCACCTCATAGGTTCCGGCGGCAACCTTGACTATGCCCGTCAGGCCGTCTTCGGCAAACACACCGATAGCTGCGTTGATGGTGCGTTTAGGGGCATCTTCGGTACCCAGGTTGAGATCGTTTCCCGTGGTGCTGACGTGGATCACATTGTCCGTATTCTGAAGCACCGTGTACTTCACAATGTGCTCTCGCAGCGCGGTCTCAGGGCAGGAGGTGAGAAGCATTGCCGCGGCCACGCAGAGGGCACTCAGCGCAATTCTGATGCGCCTGGTTGATCTGTTCTTGGTTCCGGTAATCATTCGCCGTCCTCCTGCCACAGGATGTTCTCAACGCCGCGCGCTTGCTCAGCGGCTCGTCTGCCCTCGTCTCCCTGCATATCCAGGTACGCGTATCGCGCCGCCAGCCCAGGGTCAATCGACCGGGCCTGAAGGTAGAGCCTGCTTGCGGTGCCGTAGTTCTGTAGCTCGTGACTGACCCGGGCGGCTGAGATCATGATTTCAGGGTTCTCAGGGTCCAATTCGAGCGCACGTTCAAAGGTGCCAAGCGCCGTGCCAAGGTCACCGTTCAGCATCTGGATGCTGGCAAGGTTCACCACCGCAGGGACGTAGTTCGGCCGGCGGTCAAGAATGCTCTGGAACTGTTCCGCGGCCCGGTCATAGAGCCCGTACCGTGCGTAGAGCACCGCCAGCCGGTTCACCGTGCGGGGAGACCCATTGGTTTCCTGGATCTGATCCTGGAGCTCCGCGACGGCAGGTGCAATGGTTTGGTCAACGTAGCCGGTGAGTTGGCGCTGGTAGCTCTGGTTAACGGCCGACAGGTCAGGCACCGGCAGCGCCTGGCCCTCCCCAAGGAGGCCAACCGGCTCATAGGTCTGCCAGGCGTCTTCGGTAATCAGGAAATCCGCCGCGGATCTGGACTCCGCCTCCTGCCACTGCCGCGCGGCGGTAGTCCAGGCGCGCAGGAACCCGTCGTCGATCAGCGTTACTTCCACCGGCACCCACGTCCGTCCCTCGTGGAAGATGAGCTGCGATGTGCTGGGAAACTGGCGCTGCGCTTCCTCCGGTGTCAACCCAATATCCATTAGGTAACGGCTGATCTCGCCATAGTGCACCCTCGGCGGGTGGTGGAATCGGCGGTAGTGCGGGTTTCGGATCGGCGGGTGCTGGCGGCCTCGGCGCGCGGTCGGCGTCGGCTTGGGATCGTGTTGTCGGTGATGGTACTATCGGTTTCCGGTGAGTATCGAGCAGATGAGCGAAGAGCAGATCGGCGCAATGAAGATCCTCACTCATTGGGTGATGGGCCTTCGCATCGGCAACGGTCCTACCCCGGCGGCGTGGGAGGAAGTGCGCAGGACTATCGCCGGTCTCTCGCAACAGGAGCGTGAGGCGCTTCGCGCTCTCGTGGCGGACCTGCTCACAGAATTGGATGGCGGGAACAACTGACCGCTTCAGTGAGTCGGCCAGTCCGTGCGCCGGACCACGGCGTCCTACCGTGGTCCGGGTCAAGCGGCACGTCATGGACGACGTGCCGGGGAAGGAAGAGGGGGCTCTTCTTTCTTCTCTTCTATGCGCCTTTCATGCTGAACGCATCCCGTACCGCGCTGACAGGGTGAGATCCGGCTCCCTGCGGTAGCATGAAGGTCACGTGGCCTTCCGGGTGGCGGGTCTTGAGCATGTCAACAAAGTGGTAGAGCCCAACGGCTCCCATGACGGTGTTGGCAAACTCCACGCTGTAGACCGCGCCCAGGAACGCGCTCTGGTAGCGGGCAACGTAGGTGTCCGGTTTCTCCGGGTGCGGGGTGATCTGAACTTCGCAAGGCTGGCTTCTCATTCCTACACCTCCTCGTCACAGGTACCAAGTGCGGTGGGATGCGGGACCACCCAG
>CAYTGY010000171.1:0-7374 GCA_964437265.1 uncultured Spirochaetaceae bacterium
GACCCACGCCGGGTCCAGCTGCCGCTTCAGATCCGCCAACGCGTGCAAACCGTCAACGCCGTACATCAGCTCCAGGTACGGAACGTTGCGCCCGTCCGGCGTGCGGATCTGCTTCTTCCCCACGCCGTGCTCGGCGCTCACCGTACCGCCAAGCCCAACCGCGGTGCGTGCAAGCTCCGCATAGATGGCAACGGCGCGCTCCATCTGCGCAGCATCATCTCCCAAAAAATTGAGATGCAGATGGAACTCTCCCAGATGCCCAAAGAGCACGGTCCGAACGCCTCCGGCTCCGGCCGCGTCATACGCGGACACGAGTGACCGGAACCGGTCCGCCGGCACCGCGAGGTCGGTGCCCAGTTTGCCTCTGCGGGTCCGGACGTAGTCATTGACACGGTCCGGGAGCGAGTGACGGAAGAGCCGCGCCTGCTCGCGCTCGGTGGGAAGCACGGTCCAGATTTCAACCGCATCGTACGGCTCGAGCAGCGAACGCCACCTGCCGGCCAGCTCGGCACCGTCACGCCAGGTGCCGTCGTGATTCGGCGGCGCTACCTCCACAAGCACGGCTGCCTCCGCATGCGGGATCTCCGGATAGGCGTCGCGCATGAACTCGAGCGAGTTGCGGTCAAAGAACTCGATGGCGAGCACGTTCCACAGCCTGAAGAGCCCGCCCCGGACAGCGTCTGCATAGTCCAGAGCACGGTCCCGGTCTGATGCAAACACCACCAGGATGATCGCCTGATCCTCACGTCGCTGTAGCCGCAACTCCGCCTCCGTGACCACGCCCAGCGTGCCTTCTCCGCCCACAAAGAGGTCTACGGCGTCCATCTCAGGATGCAGGAAGTACCCTGCCGCGTTCTTCATCTCCGCCAGCGCATGCGCCTGCGGGAGGTTCGGAAGGCGCACCGAACGCCCGCCGCTGTCCAGTGGCAGCTGACCGCATGAGGCGCGGAACGCTCCACGGCGCAGATGAAGCAGGTGCCCGGCTCCGGTCACCACCTGTACCGCTTCCACCCACGCGCGGGTGGCGCCATAGTGGTAGCTGCGGGCACCGCTTGCGTTGGTGGCGATGGTCCCGCCAATCATGGCAGATGTTTCCGTAAGCGTTGGCGGATAGAACAGACCGTGCGGCGCAAGCGCGGCGTCCAGGTCGCTCAGCCGGATCCCGGTCGGAACCACCGCGCGCATGCGCGCCGCATCCAGGTAGATTGCACCGTCTCCGGCCGGAACGCGTGTCCAGTCGCGCTCGGCAGAAGCCGACGTGGCCGCCGGCGGCTGGGGCACCACCATCCGGTCCATGGCGATGATCCATCCGCCGCGGGTAGGAACGCGGGCGCCGGTTATGGAGGTGCCGCCTCCGCTCACGGTGACCGGGGTTCGGGAACTGGTGGCGTTCGTGAGGATCTCCGCCACCTCCGCGGCGTTGGTGGGGAAATACGCGCACTCGGCATGGCCGGAAAACGCGGAGGACTCGTCTCCCAGGTATGGCCGGAGCGCGTCGGCGTCAGTGGTGGAGGAGATCATCCGCTACAGCTTGATGGAGACGTGCTTGGTCTCTAGGAAGGCGTCAAGTCCTTCGGAGCCGCACTCGCGACCCAACCCGCTCTCCTTCATCCCGCCGAACGGCGCAATGGTGGTTGAGGGAACCGGATCGTTGATGCCGATGGTGCCCGCCTCCAACCGTTCGCCTACCAGCATGGCGGTGCGGAGATCCGTGGTGAACGCGTATGCGGCAAGCCCGTAGGGAGTGTCGTTGGCCCGTGCTATCACCTCGTCAGTATCCGCAAAGGTGGTGATGGGCAGGAGCGGGCCAAAAGTCTCCGAGCACATGCACAGCGTGTTGTCCGCGACTCCGCTGATCACGGTGGGCTCTACGAAGAATCCGCCGTCATACGCCGCTCCGGTGAGACGGTGACCGCCGCAGTCCAGCCGGCCGCCGTCGGCCACCGCACGCTCCACGTGCTGCAGGAAGGTCGCCACAGCGGCTTCATCAATAAGCGGGCCTACATCGACCCCATCCTCCAGACCGTGACCTACCGCCAGCGCCCGGGTTGCCGCGATGAGCCGCTCCGTCATCTCCGTGGCGATCTCCCGGTGGAGATAGACGCGGTTGATGGCGATGCACGAGCGACCGCCGTTGCGAAACTTCGCGCCCATGATCCCTTCAGTGGCAGCATCAAGATCCGCGTCCGGGAACACAATCGCCGGACCGTGACCACCGAGCTCGAGCGAGAGATGCGCAATGGATTCAGCGCCGGTTCGCATCAGCTCCTTCCCTGCCGCGGTGGAACCGGTGAACGAGACCTTTCTGCACAGCGGGTTGGAGAGGAGCGCGCCGGAGACCTCGCGGGCCTCACCGGTCACCAGGTTAAGCACCCCCGGTGCGAACAGATTGGCAATAGCATCCGTCGCCTGCATGGTGCAGAGCGTGGTCTGCGAGGCGCCGCGCGCTACCACCGTGCATCCGGAGGCAAGCGCAGGGGCCACCTTGCGCGCCCAGAGCACCAGCGGGAAGTTCCACGGAACAATGCAGCCAACCGCACCAACCGGGACGCGGATCACCAGGTGCCGCTTCCCGTCCGCCGCGGGGGGGACAATTCTCCCATAGGCGCGGGTCGCTTCCTCCGCGTACCACTCGAAGTGTGCCGCGGCCCCGGACACCTCTCCACGCGACTCTGCAAGCGGCTTCCCGTTCTCCCGGGTGACCGCCTCCGCCAGTGCGTCCGCGTTCTCACGCAATCGCCCGGCCGCCTCCAACAAGATGTGCGCACGCGCACGCGCGGTCTGTGCGGACCAGGCGGGAAACGCGGCGTGCGCCGCCTCCAAAGCGTGACGCACATGCACACGCGTGCCCAGCGAGTAGGAACCGATGAGCTCACCGTTTGCCGGGTCTGCTACCTCCCGCATCTGGAGCCCGTCCGCTGGAATCCAGGTGCCGTTGATGTATGGTGTAGTGGTCATAGTTACCTCCTGCTGAAGATCTCACTGTTGACGATTGCCCGTGGGCGTCCGCCTGAGAGCACCCGAACAATCTCATCCATCGCGTCACCCATGTTCTTGTGGAAGCTCTCCTCCGAATACCACGCCATGTGTGGCGTCACAATCATGTTGGGGAGCGACAGGAATGGGTGATCGACCTCTATCGGCTCGGTCACCAGCACATCGGTTGCCGCGCCGGCGATCTGCTCGCGGCGGAGCGCCTGAACCACCGCCTGCTCATCCCAAAGGGGCCCCCGGGCAGTGTTCACCAGGAACGCGGAGGACCGCATGAGCGAGAGCTCCGCGGCGCCAATCATGCCACGCGTCTCCGCGGTGAGCGGCGCGTGGATGGACACGTAGTCCGCGGTTCGCAGCAGGTCACCAAGCTCGTAGCAGCGCTCAACGCCAAGCAGCGCGAAGAGGTCGTCATCAAGGTACGGATCATACGCCTGCACCCGCATCCCAAAACCCCTCGCCATGGGCAGGAGCGAGCGCCCCACCCGGCCAAGCCCCACGATCCCCAGCCGTTTCTCCCGGAAGCTCTGTATTGGCCTGGTGAAGTTGTAGTCCCACTGCCCTTCGCGAGTCGCCGGTATGGCAACATGAATCTTCCGGGCCAGACAGACCAGAAGCGTGACGGCGTGGGTGGCCACCTCATTCGTACAGTATGCCGGCGTATTGCAAACCGGGATACCGGCATTGGTCGCGGCGGTAACGTCAACGCAGTCGTACCCAACCGACAGGGTCTGGATCAGCTCACACGCACGCAACTCGCCAATGACACGCGCGTCAAGGCGACGGGCGATCAGCGCGATCGCGTTGACATCCCGCACCTGCTCGATGAACGCCTCATCGTCTTGAGCTCGCGCCTCAACCACCGCATATCCCGCCTCCTGGGCCTTCGCGCGGAAATACGATAGCCCTTCGAACTTCATAAACAGGCGTTCTCCGGTGAACGCGATCGTCTTCATGCGCCCTGAGAGTAGGCCGCGACCCGCTCGGGTGTCAACGACGCCGGCTATATCGGCCGGTGACCGACCGAGGCTTGACGAAGTGCACGTGCCCGTGGTAGCTGTCATCAAGCTTGTGCAACCGATTCGACGCACAGGCACTGCGAGGGCACCGATGAAGATATTCTTGGACAGCGCGCACATAGACCAGATCAAGGAAGTGGCAACGTGGGGCATCCTGGACGGAGTTACCACCAATCCAAGTCACGTTGCAGCCACGGGAGCCAACCCGAAGGATCTCTTTCCGGAGATCTGCCGGCTGGTGGACGGCCCGGTAAGCCTGGAAGTGGTCAGCATGGACGCTGACGGCATTGTGGCCGAAGGCAGGCGGCTTGCATCAATCTCAGACAACGTGATTGTCAAGGTGCCGCTGATCAAGGACGGGCTCATCGCCACACGGCAACTTGCCGCGGACGGCATCAAGACCAATCTGACTGCGAACTACTCGGTGCCGCAAGCACTGCTTGCCGCGAAGGTCGGCGCGACCTATGTCAGCCCATTCGTGGGCCGGCTGGACAACACCGGGGTGGACGGCATGGAGTTGGTAGAACAGATCCGCACCATCTTCGACAACTTTGGGTATGAGACGCAGATCATTGTGGCTGCGGTGCGCAATCCGCTACACGTGGTGCGGGCGGCACTCTGCGGCGCGGATATCTGCACCATGAACTATGAAGTGCTCAGCATGCTGCTGGATCACCCACTAACCGACGTGACGCTGGAGAAGTTTCTCAAGGACTGGGAACGGGTTCCCAAATAGGCACTTCCCACCGCATCTCGACCCCGCCGGGCGTGGTTATCACGGTACCGTGCTCGCCGGCTTCCCCGTCCGCGTAGTGCGCAGAGATGATGCAGCGCTCAGGTGAGACGGTCACCCAGAGGTAGTGGATAGAGGTCTCACCGTAGGTATAGCCAAAGAACTCGGAGTCCTCGCCGTAGTTCACCGCCGGGTCTGTTGCGTATCTTCGCGCGGCCTCATCCGCCGCGGAGTCAAACGGGTACAGGTAGAACGAACCGGCATCCGGATACTCTGATCGGTCCTGGAAGCGGACCCCCTCTCCGGTATACTTCACCCGCTCCCGGCTCCACGGGTGCTGGACAAACACGCGCTCCATCGGCTCTCCGGTCTGGGCCGAGTAGAACTGCCGGCGCTCTTGGAAGGGACGATGCGTGAAGAACCCCGGGTACAGGCTGTCTACCCGCGCCCCGGCGGTACCCACGGTGAACAGGTGCACCGGCTGAGCCGCCGGTTCATCCCCGGGATTCAGGACCAATCCGTTGCCGCCGTAGGTGTACTCCCGATGATCAAAGAAGTGATCGTGCCCCCAGAAGACGGCCGTCACCCCATAGTCGGCAATGAGCGGAAAGAGCGCCGTTGCCCACTTCCGGTCCTCACTGTTGATGCCCACGGTCAGGATTGGGCGATGCATCACCAGAAACAACCAACGGGCGCCCGCGTCCCGCGCCTGCCTGAGATCCTCCGCCAACCAGGAGATCTGAGCATCAAACGCCGCGCGGTCCGCCTCCGTGTCCAGTACGGAGATGTGGACTGATCCGTATGTTGTTGAGTACCACGTGTGTTTCCGAGGATTGCGCTCAGGATACGGGGCCCGGAAGATGCTCTTGAAGTAGCGAGCGGAGCGCAGACCGTAGTAATAGTCGTGATTACCCGCGGCAACCACCAGCGGAGTCTCCGCACCCAACCTGGAGAGCACCGAAAGCGCAGTCCGCCACGAGCGCGCGCTGATACCGACCTCCGAGACGTCGCCCACCTGAACGGCGAAGCGTGGCTCCAGCGAGGCCACCGTGTCCATCACCAGCGATGTGGTGCGAATGGTCTCAGCGTTGAACGGCTGCAGATCGCCAATCACCGCAAAGGAGAACGTATCCGCCGACTCGGGAGCAGTGGTGAACCGATGCCAAGAACCACCGGCTATGCGGTAGCGGTACTCGGTCTCAGGCTCGAGCCCGGCCAGTGTGGCGGTGGCGAACCCGCGTTCGGTCTCCGCATCGACCGTCTGAACGGAGCCGTCCGGAAACTCGACCTCCAGCTCTTGAGCCTCGCCGTCCACGGACCACGAGATAGCGGCGGTATCCGCGGAGTCTCCGGGCCACGTGAGGACCGGCGACACAAAGGAGACCGGGGTGGTAGCGCAGGCGGTGACAACCGCCAGGATCAGCGCCAACAGCGAAAGAAGGGTAACCGTTCGTAGTGTGTGCTTCATAATGTGCCTACTGACTATCAAGATACTCCGCCACCGGCGGGAGCAGCGCCACAACAGCGGGATCCGAGGAATCTCTCAAGAACCCGTGAAGCTCCTGGAGAAGCTGGTCGAACACCGTCCGCGAGACCGCAAGGTGCAGGATCTCAGTTCGGATCTTGGCCAGCGATTCGGCGAAACCGCGTGCCTTCTGCGCTTCACCGTCACTGATCATCTGGGTCCACCGCTCGCCGCGTACCCAGTCGAGCTTGTCTGCATCCCGGACCACCTGCCCCTCGAGCGTATACGGCTGCATCCTCCAGTTGTGCCGCAGAATAGCGTGATACACGGTGCGGGATACCGCCTCCGGCGCGCCGGCGTCCGTGAGCGCTTGGCGCGCCATCCGGGCACTCACCTTCTCATGGCCCTCGGATTCCTGGATACGGCCAACGTCATGCCACCACACCGCAATGCGCACCACGGTAGCGTCCACGGCCCGAAGGTGCGGCAGCACCCGCTCAGCCAGATCCGCCACGCGGGCGGTGTGCCGGTCTAGTGCGCCTGGTGCGTGGGCGAGCAACGTACGGGCGTGCGCAATCACTTCGCGGTAGATGGGTTCCATGACGCATGGTAGCATGGGAACGGAGTGAGGGAGGAGCAGACGATGATCATCAGACGAACGGCACCGCTGCTATGGGCGGCTCTGGCAGCACTTGCTGTCATGAGCCCGGCACACGCCCAGGAAGACGCCGGACGCTACGGTGGATACCGGATCATCGAGCGCTCAGTGATAGGCAGTGGAGCGCCGCATATCCTGTCTCCGGACGGCGAAACCATACTGCAGTTCCCCGCTGCCGGGACTATCGTTGTGCGCTCCGGTGACCAGTTCCAGGAGGTACGCACCACGTCCTATGATCCGCAGGAGTATGAGTTTGGCGCTCCGGACGCGCGGACACTCGCGTGGGGGCCGGAGTCGCAGCGGGTGGCCATGGTGCCGGAGCGGCCGTTCGTGTATATGCGCGAACCGGACATCGTGCTGCTGGACCCGGCCAACGGCACATTGCAGACCGTGACGCCCGACGAGGCCGGTCAACAGATGTGGACATCCTCCTCCATCGACGTCAATCCGCAGTGGGCCGGCGACCCGGATCGACTCTTCTTTGTCCGCGGAAGCGCGGGCGATGAGC
>CAYTGY010000172.1:0-7347 GCA_964437265.1 uncultured Spirochaetaceae bacterium
ACCGAAGTGCAGGACAAAATCTTCCGCAACATGAGCAAGCGTGCGGCGACGCTGCTGAAGGAAGACATGGAGCACATGGGACCAATTCGTATGAAGGACGTCGAAGAATCGCAGCAAAAGATTGTATCCATTATCCGCAAGCTGGAAGAGCATGGCGAGATCGTGGTCGCCCGAGCCGGAGAGGACGAATTGGTGGTGTAGCGCTATGGCGAGAAACGTCTTTCGTGCGCAAGAGGTCAAGAACGCGTTTCGCAAGGTATACGTTCAGCCCCCATCGGAGTTTGCCCCCAGATTTGAGGAGCAGGCGGTTGAGGAGATTGAGGAGTACACCGGGCCCACCGTAGAGGATATCCGCAGGGAGGCGGAGCAGTTCAAGGCGAACTGGGAGACGGAGCGAGAGGAGATGATCTCGCGTGCCCGCGAAGAGGCGGACCGAATTGTCAAGGACGCCGAACGTGTTGCGTTTGAGGAAGTGCGCAAGAAGCAGGAACAGGCGCAGGAAACCAAGCGAGAGGCGGAGTCTGAGGCAGAGCGGATTGTCAAGGACGCGGAAGACCAAGCTACGGAGATTACGCGAGAAGCGGAGCGCCGGGCTTCCGAGATGGTGGAGGAGGCACGACGCCAGGGCCGTGACGAAGGCCGCGAGTCAGGCTTTCAGGAAGGGTCCGCTGAGCATGAGCGGTTGGTGGAGCGCCTGCATGTCATCATCAATAAGGCAATCGAACGACGAACTGAGATCATCGAAGAGTCGGAGGGCCAGATTGTCGGGCTGGTGCTCCAGATCGCAAAGAAGGTGGTCAAGGTCATCAGCGAGAACCAGCGCAATGTGGTCATCAACAACGTGATCCAGGCACTTCGTAAGCTAAAGGAGAAGACCGACGTCATCATACGCGTGAACATCGAGGACCTGGAGATGGTCAGCGGCCATGTCCAGGAGATCATTGAGCGTGTGGAGCGCCGGCACAACATCACCGTCGCGGAAGACTCAACGGTGGACCCGGGCGGCGCTATCATTGAGACCGACTTTGGAGAGGTTGACTCGCGGATCGCGAGTCAGCTTCAGGAGATCGAGGACCGAATCCTCGAGTTGATGCCTATTCGGGCCACGGCGCGGAAGTAGCGGTACGCGAGCATTCGCGCCTCAGAGGGAAGGGAGGGCCCTTTGAGCGTATTCGACAAGTACACAAACATCATCGAACGTACGGAGACCATCCGGTACATTGGTCGGGTCCAACGCGTCCAGGGGCTGCTCATTGAGAGTTCCGGGCCTCAAGCGGTTGTTGGCGAGGTTTGCCAGATTGAGCTCTCGCCCGGTGGGCCGATGGTCTGGGGCGAGGTGATTGGTCTTCGCGGGCGCACGGTCCAGCTGATGCCGTTTGCGGATGTGGACGGCATACAAGTCAACTCCCGCGTGATCGCCAGTGGGCATCGTCTCGAGGTACCGGTCGGCGAGCGGCTCTTGGGACGCGTCGTCGGCCCGCTGGGCACCCCCGTAGACGGAAAAGGGGATACCGGCTCCAAGACGCTGTATCCGGTCACAAACCTTCCTCCCGACCCGCTGGAGCGCAAGCCCATCAGCGAGCAGTTGGTCACCGGCATCCGCGCCATTGACGGATTGCTTGCCGTTGGCAAGGGGCAGCGGATGGGCGTGTTTAGCGGAAGCGGAGTGGGCAAGAGCACGCTCATCGGCATGATCGCTCGGAACACGAAGGCGGACGTCAACGTAATCGGCCTGATTGGCGAGCGCGGCCGTGAGGTCAGAGAGTTCCTTGAGCACGATCTAGGCCCGGAGGGCCTGGCAAGAAGCGTGGTTGTCGTGTCAACATCAAATGCGCCGCCGCTGGCGCGGTTGCGCGGAGCGTTTGTGGCAACCGCCGTCGCCGAATACTTTCGGGACCAGGGCAAGGATGTGATGCTGCTATTCGACTCGGTTACGCGCTTCGCACGCGCACAGCGCGAGATTGGTCTTGCGTCCGGAGAGGCGCCGGCAACACGCGGATACCCGCCAAGCGTTTTCAGCATCCTGCCGCGGTTACTGGAGCGCAGCGGCGTCTCCTCCCGCGGGAGCATCACGGGGTTCTACTCCATCCTGGTAGAAGGCGACGACATGGATGAGCCGGTTAGCGATACGGTTCGCGGGATCCTTGACGGTCACGTGGTCCTGAGCCGGGACTTGGCGCGCCGGTATCAGTACCCGGCGATTGATGTGTTGGATTCGGTGAGCCGACTCTCCAATCGTGTCACACCGGCGGAGGTGCAGCGCGCGGCAGGCAACGTCCGTAGGATGATGGCTGTCTACCGGGAGTCGGAGGACCTCATCAATGTAGGCGCGTACGCAAAGGGAACCAATCATGAGATTGACGAGGCAATCGACCGCAGGCCCGCCATAACCAGGTTCCTGCGCCAGGAGATCACCGAATGTGCCGGGATTGAAGACACCCGCTCGGCGCTTCTGCAGATTGCGGGGTACGGCGGCGCGCAACAGATGACCGAACAGCCCGAGCAGCAGCGCCCGTCAAATCCCATCAGTTCTGCGGCATCGTTGCTGACCGGTGGGGAGAGCGGTCGTGCGTAGATTCGCCTTCAAGCTGGAGAAGCTGCTGGAGATTCGCGAATACCATGAGCGCGAGTGGGAGATCAAGCTCGCGGAGGTATCCTCGCGGTGTCTGTCGGTTGACCAGGAGATCGCCTCCTGGGGCGAGCGACGCCGGCAAGAGACCTCGATCGGCTATCACGAAGGTCCGGTGGATGTCTCCAGGCTCAGTGACCGTGACCACTACCTGACGCTGATTGACGACCGTGTCCGGAATCTGCGACGAAACCGCGACCGTCTTGAGAACGAGCGGAGCGAAGTACAGGAGCGCTACCTTGAGGCGAGTCGGAAGCGCAAGGTGCTGACCAAGCTGAAGGAACGCAGATCCGCCGAATACTACCGAACCGCCCGAAGAGAAGAGGGCAAAGAGATCGACGAGATAGGCGCCACCATGGCTGACCGTCGGATCGGTGAACGGGGGGAGAGCGATGTATAGCGAAGGTGGGTACAGCCGGGTGGGTGCGGCGCCGAGGATCTTTGGACTTCTGATGCTGGTCATCATTCTGGTGACCGGGGGTGCGGTCTGGTTTGACTATCTTGGATTGATAGACGTGACTCGGCTTCTTGCGCCGGCATTGCGCTGGGTTGGTCTTCAGCCGAGGGAAGACGAGGTAGAGGCGGAGAACCCACTTCTGTTGGAGAGCTCACGGCTTGGCAAGCGGGAAGAGGCACTGCTGTTGTTGCAGGACGAGCTGGACCGTTGGGAGGCCGAACTGGAGAGCCGGGAGGCGGGGCTGCAACAGCTGGAGCAGCAGCTGGAGGAGCGCCGGGCCGAGATCGATGACCTGGAAAATTCGTTAACTGAGCGATTGCGGCAAGTCGAAAATGAAAGAGCAGCGAGGGTGAAGCTCTCCGGATATCTGACGAATCAGACTCCGGAGGACGCCGTTGCTCAAATGGTCGAGTATCCTGACGACCTGCTGATCGACGTGCTGCTCATTACCGACGAGTTAGCCGAGGAGCAAGGTGGCTTCTCGTTCGTGCCGGTGTGGCTTTCACTATTTCCTCGCGCGCGCGCAGCGACGGTAGCAGAGAAGATTGCGCTGCGCCCGGAGATAGAGGGTGCCAATTGACCTGGTTGCGACAACTGACCTCAATGCACAGCTTTTCGCAGACCGACATTCCGCGGAGGCGTTGAGTCGTAGCCGGTCGGTTCCGCCGACCGAAGGCCCATCGTTCGAGTCGCAATTCGCCTCGATGATGCAGACCCAGCAGGAGATCCGTGAGCGTCCGAGCTCGGGCGCTCATATGCGGGGTGATGCCGACTCTGGGGAAGAAGCTCGTGCAGAAGCTCGTGCGCATGAAGATGCCACGGCCAGATCCTCGCATGTCGAATCCACCGCGGTTGCCACGTCGAGCGATGAGCGCCGAGGCGAGACCTCCGGTGCGCAGAGCGAGCATGACGACGCGATGAAGCGGAAGGCCCCGGCAACAGCCGGTGAGAACGGTGCCACAGACCGGAGCGACAAGGGAAGCGGGAGCGCGGAGAACTCGCAGGACGCAGATGCGGCGGTTGGGCGCGACGAGTCGGTCGCTGCAGCGAGAAAGACCGACGCCGCAGTAGCTGAGAAGAGAGCCGCAGCGCTTATTCGGGAGGCCGACGCACGACGCGGTGAGCGGGTCGTGGACTGGGACGAGGTAGCTGAACGAAAGCTCAGCCGGTTGCGGCAAGAGCAATTGAGTCAAGAGGAAGCCGGAGCCGCGATAGTCCATGAGACGGCCACCGGATCCACCGCCGAGCCGGCCAGGGCAGGAGACCGGAGCCCGGACGATGGGCTTGCGGTAGAGCAGGAGCCCCCGTCGGTTGAGCGAACCGACGGGCAACGAGCATCAGACTCGACTAAGGGCGGCCTGAACCGCGCTGGTAGCAATCCGGCGGAACCGGTGAAAGCGCAGCCGGAGGCACCGGGAGTCTCGGTTGCCGCGACTGCCGCTCAGGCAGATCGGGTGCGCGAGAACGCACCGAACTCGAAGCCGCGGGTCGTGGCCCGAGCCGATTTGACTGCTGCAGCAGACTCCCCGGAGAGACTCTTGAGTGACACGCCGGAGAGCCGGTCCGTGCGGGCCGGGAAGGGCGAGGCGGAGACGAGCGAGCCACGCGTTGTGGTGGTCGATCTCCGTGATCGCGCGAAGGGCGGTGGTGATGAGAGAGGCGGGGCGGAGCCCCGGGTATCCGGAGACCCGTCGAGAAATGTCGGCGCACTCAAGACCGCGGACTCAGGCAGATCGCAGAGCGACACGGGAACCGACCTGTTCCGATCGTTCGACCCGAGCCCCGCCGGTGCGCGTGCTACCGGTCAGGACGGAGCGCGTCAGCCGGCCCCGAGTTTCGAAGGCCTGCGCAACGCGCTCGTTCAGCAGTTGCGGGAGAACGGCAACACGGAGATCGTGCGGCAGGCGCAGTTCGTCCTTCGCAACAACGACAGTGGTCAGATCCGCCTGACGCTGAAACCCGAGCACTTAGGTAGCGTGAGAATCAGTCTGAACGTGCACGACGGCCATATAGGCGGGCGGATTATTGTCGAGAATACTACTGTGAAGGAGGTGTTCGACCAGAATCTGGGCGAGCTCTCCCGAGCATTTCAGCAGCAGGGGCTTCAGACTGGAAGTCTGGAGGTGAGTGTTGCGAACTCCGGCGGTGAGCACGGGCGCCAGGAGGGCTCGCGCAGCGGGCGATGGGTGGTTCGGCACCTGAAGCAAGCCGTGCCCCTTGTATATGAGACGCAAGAGGAGCACGACCTGGTAAACCTGGTCGTGTAGAGAGGAGACTGATTGATGGAACTGTCTGCATTACCGATCAGCGGCGGCGAGCTTGAACAGCTTCGGTCGCAGGTGACCACCTTTAACCGGACGTTGGATAACGGCCGGGAGGTCAAGCAGAACCTGGGGAAGGACGACTTCCTCCAACTGTTGATCGCACAACTGAGACATCAAGACCCAATGGAACCAATGCAGGACCGAGAGTTCATTGCGCAGATGGCGCAGTTCTCCACGCTGGAGCAGATGACGAACATGTCTGGAGAGTTCGAGCAGCTTTCGCGGCTTCTGCAAGGCAGCCAGGCGGTTGAGTTGCTCGGGAGAACGGTGACCGTTGCCTCCGGCGACGCAACCCTGACCGGGCGGGTTGAGGAAGTCACCGGAGGCGAGTATCCGCAATTACGGATTGGCGACCTTTTCCATGACTATCAATCAGTGACGAGCATACGAGACTAAGGGGGCAACCACTATGATGCGAAGCCTGTACGCCGGAGTCAGCGGCCTTCAGAACCACCAGGTGCGGATGGACGTTGTCGGCAACAACATCTCAAACGTGAACACCGTCGGCTTCAAGAAGGGGCGAGTCAATTTCCAGGACCTCCTGAGTCAGACGATGCAGGGAGCGGCGCGGCCGAACGAGCGCGTCGGCGGCGTGAACCCCAAGCAGGTCGGCTTGGGCATGACCACCGCGACCATCGACACAATTCATACGCAGGGCTCGCTGCAGACGACCGGAGTCAAGACTGACGTGGCCATCCAGGGCGAGGGGTTCTTGATCCTCCGCGCCGGCGACCAGTTGTACTACACCCGCAACGGCGCCTTTGGCCGCGATGAGAACGGCACACTGGTGAACCCGGCCAACGGCATGCGTGTTCAGGGCTGGGCCGCTCAGACTGAGGGTGGGCAGACGTTTATCAACACCTCGGCCACACCGGGTGACCTGGTAATCCCCATTGGCCGGAAGGACCCGCCACAGGCGACATCCGTGGTGTTTGCCGCGAGCAACCTGGACAAGAACACGCCTATCATCCAGCCCGGCGCAACCGAGGCTGAGATCCGTGAAGGCACCTGGACCGTCACCAAGGAGATCTACGACCCCTTTGGGACGGTACATCAGCTTCGGATCGACTACACACGCATAGACGGCTCACCGAACCAGTGGCTGGCCACGGTTCTGATTGACGAGAATACGGAGAACCCCATCACACCGACGCTGACGGTCGGCAACATTCAGAGCGCGGACAACACCTACGTCGTCGAGTTCGACAATGAAGGCCGCTTGCTGCAGGCCTCCAATGGAGCCGGCGGTGTGGATGCAACCGAGAATCTCACCATTGACGCGTCCTTCGATATTCCGGAGACCTCCATTCCGGTTGACCCCACCACCGGACTCGTGGGAGAGGAGGCGACGCAGCAGTTCCAAATTGACATTGGCACGGTAGGAGAGATGACGGATTCGACCACGCAAGCGGCGAGCCCGAGCACCAACAAGATGGTGGAGCAAGACGGATACGGGTTGGGGTATCTGGAAGACTTCCGGATTGACCAGAGCGGTGTGATCACCGGGATTTACTCTAACGGGACCAACCGCGCGCTGGGACAGCTTGCGATGGCGAGCTTCATCAACCCGGGCGGGCTGGAGAAGGCCGGAGAGAACAACTACGTGGTAACCATCAACTCGGGTGACGCCTTGGTAGATCCCCCCGGGGCGGCAGGAAAAGGTAAGATCATCGCCGGCGCGCTGGAGATGAGCAATGTGGATCTAGCGGAGCAGTTCACGGACATGATAGTTACGCAACGCGGCTTCCAGGCAAATTCTCGAACAATTCAAACGTCCGACCAAATGCTCCAAGAGGTCTTAACACTTAAGCGCTAAAGGAGTAGCATCCTGGGTAGATGATTCTGGTCACACGACTTGACGGTAGGGAGTATTACGTGAACCCCCACCATATCGAGTACAGAGAGGCCAACCCGGACACAACTCTCGTGATGCTCAG
>CAYTGY010000173.1:0-7295 GCA_964437265.1 uncultured Spirochaetaceae bacterium
CAGGCCGGAGAGCAGCGATGCTTCATCCGCAGTGCCGGCGGTCAATGCGTAGCCGTGCGCCGTCACCGTTGTCAGTGCCATGATGCGCTCAGGCAACGCGGCGGCGCCGGCTGTCTCGAGGAACTTCGCCATCCGGGACAGGCCGGAGCGAGCGGCGTCCTCAATGAGGTGCTCGCAGTTGTCCAGGATGAGGAGCGTTCGCCGGTCCTCGAGCTTGGTGCGGATGAGCTGCGACAGCGATTGGTTCTCAGCCGCAGCGAGCCCGATTGCGGCGGCGATCTCCTCCTCGATCTTTTCGGGCTCCTCAATCACTGAGAGATCGACGAACCATTTGCCGTCCTCGAACCCGATCCCTGCCGACGAAGGAGGTAGTCCGGGCGGGGAGGTTGTTCGGTATCTCGAGACCCTTCGTGCGCACCGGCGGAAGCGTTCTCACATTGCCTGCATCGTCCAATTGCCAGAGTTGGACCGGCGTCTCGATGTCTTTGAGGTAGTACCGCCCCAGGTCCGTGCACGTGACCTCACCGGTGCCGTCGAGCAGCTCACGGATGGTTGCGCTTGCGATGATCTGCCCGCCGTTCGCCGCGGCCTCGACGCGAGCGGCCTTGTTGACCGCATTCCCAAAGTAGTCGCCGTCGCGCTCCTCAGCTATCCCGGCGTGGATGCCCATCCGGACTCGCATCCGGTCATGCCTCGCCACCGCCTCTCCCATGACCTCACCCAGCTGCTGCCACTGCCACGTAATGCCTCCCGGGGCGATGGTTTGGGAAAACCATAGGCCAAGTTGGCAACCGGCGCAAGCTGCGTTCGCGTATCCACAAAAACCAGCACATTGACTTCGCCGCAATCTAAGTGTATGGTAAGTGCATGGCGGTCAAGACGATTACCATCGACATGGACGCGTATGAACGGCTCGCCGCCCGGAAACGACCCGGCGAATCATTCAGCCAGGTGATCAAACGAACGCTGAGCAACGAGCGCTATACCGCCGCCAACCTGCTGGCGAACATGGAGTCAGTGGCGCTCAGCGAAACCACGCTCGGCGCCGTTGACCAGATTGTGGACGCGCGCAAAGAGGAACTCGTCGCTGAACCGGACACGCCATATGATGCTTGATACGACCTACGTGGTGGATCTGCTTCGCGAGCGGAATAGCGGCAAGCTCGGACCCGCTACCGCGTTTCTCAAAGAGCACGCGGCGGTGAAGCTTCGTCTGCCGGTCTTTGCGCTCTGCGAGCTTCAGCTGGGCGTTGACCGCTCACGCCGGCCTTCGCGCGAGCGACGGAAGCTCCAGCAGCTCGCCGAATACCTGGAGCCGGTCTATCTGGAACCGGGATTCGCTCGGGTGTACTCGCAGCTGGCATCCAAGCTCTTGAGCGCCGGAACGCCCATACCGCTCATGGACCTGCTCATCGGGGCCATGGCGGTCCAGCATGCCGAACCGCTGGTCACCGGTGACATGGAGCACTTTGGCCGGATTGATGCACTGGTGCTCCTGTCCTACCGTCAGTAGTCCGCGGCTCAGCCGCCGGTCGATTCTCCCCGGCTAACCGGGACCGGGGTTGTCTGCCAGATCTCCTGCGCGTACTCGCTGATGGTCCGGTCGCTTGAGAACATACCCATGCCGGCGACGTTCCGGATAGACATGCGGGTCCACGCCTCGCTGTCCTGATAGAGCCCAGACACCGCGTCCTGCGCCTGGACGTACGACCGGAAGTCCGCGAGCAGACGATAGGTGTCGCCACCGGCGAGTAGCGAGTCGGTGATGGGGCGGAACCGGCCGGGATCGTCGGGTGAGAAGAAGCCTCCGCTGATCATGTCCAGCACGCGTTTGAGGTCCGGATCCGCGTTTACGTACTGCCACGGATCGTAGCCGTCGTGGTAGCTTGCCTCCACTTCGGCGGTCTTCATCCCGAAGATGAAGATATTCTCATCGCCCACCTCTTGAGCGATCTCCACGTTCGCGCCGTCGAGCGTGCCGATGGTGATCGCGCCGTTGAGCGCAAACTTCATGTTGCCGGTACCGGAGGCCTCCGTCCCCGCGGTAGAGATCTGCTCGGAGAGGTCCGCGGCCGGCATCAACTTCTCCGCAAGGCTCACGTTGTAGTTGGCCAGAAACACCACGCGTAGGCGGCCGGTGATCGCTGCATCGGCGTTGACCACGTCTGCGACCGCGTTGACCAACCGGATGATCAGCTTGGCCATGTAGTAGCCCGGGGCCGCTTTCCCGCCGATGATGACCGTGCGCGGCACCCACGTCGCCTCCGGGTCTGCCCTCATCCGGTTGTAGAGATCAATCACGTGGAGCACGTTGAGCAGTTGCCGCTTGTACTCATGAATGCGCTTGACCTGGCAGTCGAAGATCGACGAGGTGTCCACGGTCACGCCGTTGGCGTGAGCAATATAGTCGGCAAGACGCGTCTTGTTCTCCTGCTTCACCGTGCGCCAGGCACGGCGGAACGCTGCGTCCTCGGCGAGCGGGAGCAGCTTGGAGAGCTCATCCAGATTGGTGACCCAGCCGTCACCAATTTGCGAGCTGATGAGCTGGGACAGTCCGGGATTGCACGACTTCAACCAGCGACGAGGTGTGATGCCGTTGGTCTTGTTATTGAACTTCTCGGGCCACATCTCGAAGAAGTCGTGGAAGAGACTCTCCTGGATGATTTGGGAGTGCAGGCTTGAGACCCCGTTGACCGAATGGCTCCCGACAATGGCGAGGTTCGCCATTCGGATCTTCTTCTGCGCACCTTCTTCAACGATCGACATACGCTGCAGACGGTCCGGATCTCCCGGGAACTGACCCGCGACGTCCTCCAAGAACAAATGGTTGATGAGATAGATGATCTCGAGGTGGCGTGGGAGCACCGTGCCAAAGAGATCCACCGGCCACTTCTCGAGTGCCTCCGGGAGGACCGTGTGGTTGGTGTACGCAAACGTCCGTCCAACGATCTCCCACGCGGTGTCCCACGGCACACCCTCCTCATCGATCAGCAACCGCATGAGCTCCGGGATGCCGATCGCGGGATGCGTGTCGTTGAGCTGGATCGCCACCTGATCCGCGAACCGGGAGAAGTCGTTTCCGTTGGTTTTCTTGTAGCGGCGGATGATGTCCTGTAGCGTCGCGGAGACAAAGAAGTACTCCTGCTTGAGCCGAAGCTCCTTGCCTTCGAACACATTGTCGTTTGGATAGAGCACCTTGGAGATCGTCTCTGAAACGACCTTGTCCTCCACCGCGCGCTCATAGTCACCGTGGTTGAAGTAACTCAACTCGAAGTCACGCGTGGACTTGGCGGCCCAGAGTCGAAGGTTGTTCACCGTGTCGTTCTGGTACCCGGGAACCGGGCTGTCGTAGGCCATTGCCATGACCTGCGTGGTCTCTCTCCACTCGCGATGCTCCCGCCCCTCTTCGTCGGTACGGGTGACCACGCGGCCATAGAAGCGTACCGGATAGAGGAACTCCGGCCGCTCGATCTCCCACGGATTGCCGTAGCGCAACCACGGGTCCGGTGTCTCCACCTGTTCGCCGCCGCGAATACGCTGGAAGAAGATACCGTACTCATAACGGATACCGTACCCGTACGCCGGCAGCGCCAGGGTTGCCATGGAATCGAGGAAGCATGCGGCAAGCCGTCCCAGTCCGCCGTTGCCCAACCCCGCGTCGTACTCGAGTTCCTCAAGGTCTCCCAGGTTCAAGTCCCACTCTGACAGCGCCTCCTGCACCTGATCGCGCACTCCCAGGTTGATCAGCGCGTTGTCCAGCGTGCGGCCCATGAGAAACTCGAGTGAGAGATAGTAGACGCGTTTGACGGGCTTGCGATAGTACTCCTGCATGGTGTCGATCCACCGCTCGAAGAGCCGATCGCGCAGCGTCAACGCCACGCTCGTGTAGTGATCACGCGGCGTTGCGGTGTACTCGTCCTTGGCAAGCGAGTACTCGAGGTGATTCACGAGCGACGTGACCATAGACATCGCGTCCATCCCCTTGTGCGGGTTGTTGGACGGGGTCAGCTTTGTCGATTTCGATTTGCCGGCCATGCGAACCTCCTCATGGTGAGATAACCATAATTCGTTTCCGCACTCCGCGCCAGCGATTTTGCATCGTGGCCTACGACGGATGGAGCGGGACGACCTACCCCCAGGTTTCCACCTGGAGGCCCGGGACACGTTTGAACTCTCTCAGGTTGCCGGTGGCCAATCGGAGTCCGTGAGCTATACACGTGGCGGCCAGCCACGAATCGTGCGCGCCGATCATTGTGCCGGTGCCTCTCAGATCGGCAGTGAGTTGTGCGTGCGATCGGGCGGTAGGAAGATCGATCGGCAGAACGGGAAGAGCCTCCAGAACTCCTTCAACGAATGCAAGCCGCTTTCCTCGAATCTCCGCGGTCGTGGCACGATGGACGCCATGGAGCAACTCACTCGCGGAGATCACCGATACAAACGCTTCTTCCTCTTCCCTCCCTGAGACATATCCCGCAATATCCGTTCCGGAACGTTCAAACTGGATCAACACGCTGCTGTCGATCAGGATTCCCACGGATCACGCACCTCAGTAGCACTAAGCGTCCGTCGTTCCAGCTCCACGTCCTGCTCGAGCGCGCTCGCCTCCTCGTCGGAGAGGCGCGGTAGAGACCGAAAGATCGCCGGTAGATCCCCCAAACGCCTCCCAGCTGGAACCGGCCTGAGTTCCGCAACGGTCTTGTTACCCTTCGTCAGGCGAAAGGTCTCGCCGCGATATGCCACACGATTGACGTAGTCGGAAAAGTGTCTTACCGCGTCGGTCACCGTGATCGACTCGAGTTTCATTCAGCCCCCTCTCCTCGTCCGTTTGAAGGTTATCAGATTATATGATAATACACAATCGACCAGATCATCAGTACCACGCGTCGCTTGATGCGGTGGGCTCTCCCCCCACCACGGTACACCGGAGCATGCCGCGAACCGAGTTGATCGCCCACACCGCATCCGCGCGGTACAGATCGCACGGCGTGAGCGTGCGCTCGGTGATCTCGCCGCGGGCAAGAAGTTCCTCGCGGTAGCATCCGGGCAGCAGCCCCGCTGCGTCTGGCGGTGTGTAGCGCTTCCCGTCCAGCTCCAGGACGATGTTCGTGATCGTGCCTTCGGTGAGCTCGCCTCGCTCGTTTAGCAGAAAGACCTCGCGCGCCTGATCCGCGTCCTGCCGCTCTCCGGCCGCGTCCTGATAGACACGACGGTCGGTTGTCTTGTGGCGCAGCAATAGATCGTGCGAGTCAACTCGTCCGTGAGCCAATCGGACCGGCAACGGATCGGGAAGCGGCCGGTCAGCGAGTGCCGAAACCTCGAGCGTGATTGTCCCCATCTGCGCGAGCACCAATCGCATTATCCAGGGACCGTCTCCGGTGATACCCGCGCGATCCTTGTCGAGCGGGGCGCGGGCCACCTGCTTCCGGACGGCCTCCTCGTCAAAGGCAAAACCGAACGTGTGCGCGCTTCTGCGCATACGCGCCAGGTGACGGTCCAGGAGATACACCGCACCGTCGGCCCTGAGCAGCATGGTCTCGAGCAGACCGAACGGCGGAGCGGTGTCCTCCAGTGCGCGGGCCTTGAGCCTGAGCTCCGCCAGTTCGGACTCCAGCCGGCTATCCCACACAATGCCGCCCCCGCTTCCGTACTCGGCTCTCGCCTCCGAACGGTGGAGCACCAGCGTGCGGATGGCGACACTCCAGTGACTTCCGCCGGCGGGCAGCATGGAGCCGATGGTTCCCGTGTACACGCCGCGCGGAGAGCGTTCCACGTCCGCGATGATCGACATTGCGGAGACCTTGGGCGCGCCGGTAATCGATGCGCACGGGAAGAGCGCCGCAATCACTTCCTCCACGCCCGCATCAGTCCGTGCCGTCACCTCACTCGTCATCTGGAGAACGGTGGGGTAGCGCTCCACGGTGAAGAGCCGTGGAACGCGAACCGTCCCTACCTGAGCGATCCGTCCCATGTCGTTTCGGATCATGTCTACGATCATGAGGTTTTCCGCACGCTCCTTCTCCGACTCGACCAGCCGCTGCGCCGCCTCCGCGTCCGAACGCTCGGTGATGCCGCGCGGTGCCGTGCCCTTCATGGGGCGCGAGCGGACGGTGCCGTTGCGGTGCTCGAAGAACGTTTCCGGGCTCAGCGACAGGACGGCGATCTCTCCGGTGTCGATGAGCGCCGCGTACGGCGGCGCGTGACGGTGCACCAGACGCGCAAACAGGGCGCGTAGAGCCGCCTGTGTTGGAGCCTCCAGGAGCCGCGACCGGTAGCGCTGCGTGAGGTTGACCTGGTAGGCGTTGCCGGCGGCAAGCTGGTCCCGCACCGCGGTGAACGCACGCTCATATGCCTGCTCGTCCATCTCCGCGGTCCATGGCCCAAAGAGCACCGGCCGCGCGTCGTCCGCGGTTGAGAGCTCCCCGTCATCCAGCTGTGTGCGGCGGGCGAAGCCGGCCATCCAAAGCAGTGGAGTGCTGTCCGGCCGGCGGGTGCGCATGCTCGAGTCAAAGGCGCCGGCCGCCTCGTAGGAGATGATGCACACCGAGCCTGCCGCTGCATCACGGTGGATACCGTCTGCGAGCATCCCGCGCACCTCACTCAGTACCGTTGTTGAGAGAACCCACGCGGGCTCCTGCAGATGGTGCCAGGACCCATCCTTTGCATCACGTACAATGGCGAAGGGCGTGTTCTCAGGTGACTCGTGCCTCACGCCCCACGATCATACTCACCGATTCGCGCGTGACCAGTAGCCGCGTTCCCGCTTCTGGTCTTCACGCCCGTGTTCAGGTAGATTCTCAGCGTGACAATCCGCAACGCTGTTCCGCACCTTGGGTACGCGCTGGCAGGCGCCGGCGTGAACGTTGTCCTGGCTACAGTGGTGAACCTGCTGGACATCCCGCTGTACTTCGATTCAATTGGCACGGTGGTGGTTGGGATCCATCTGGGATTGCTCCCGGGCCTGGTGACCGTGGTGGTGACCCACATCCTGCTTTGGGTGAGCGGACAGGTGCTCGTTCCCTTTGTGCTCTGTAGCGCGCTCTCGCTGGTGATCGCTGTGGCGTTTGTCCGCCGTGACGCACTGGGAGAGCTGGGTGGGTATCTCTGGATGGGAGTGTTGATTGGCATTGCCAACGGGGTGGTTGGGTCAATCCTGGCGTACTTCGTGTTTGAGGGAGTCACGGACGTGCACGCCATTGACCGCCTGGTGATGGGCGTCTACGCAGCCGGGCGCAGTCTCCGTTCCGCGGTGTTCTGGGCGGGGCTGCTTACCAATATCATAGACAAGAGGCTCGCGG
>CAYTGY010000174.1:0-7276 GCA_964437265.1 uncultured Spirochaetaceae bacterium
TCATTGAGGCGGGACAGTATCCCCGCAACCTCTGGAAGCGATGACTCCGGCCGGCGCCTATGACCGCTACGGGAGCCTTGTCTACCGGTACTGCACGGCGGCCGTAGCCGATCCGCGTTTGGCCGCTGAGGCCACGATCAGCGCGTTTCGCACCACCGCGTCACTGGGACACTTTGGCAACGCCGCAGACAACGCAGTGATGGTGTGGCCGGTACTCCTGCGCCAGGCAATGCGCGCCTGCCGCACCGTCCGTCGCGGCCGGTACGTCCCGCCGCCGCCAAACACTGACGTCCCGCCGCCTGAGCACGGCGTTCTGCCGTACTCCTTTGACCAGGTTCAAGAGGCGTTCACAAGTCTCTCCGGTGACGATCAGCAGCTTGTGTGGCATGCGTTTCTCATGACCGGCGAAGCGGAGTCGCGTCCTGAAGCCGCCCGCACCGCGATTGAGCGTTTTGTGACGGCCGTGCGGATAGCCGGCATTCCTGAGACGGAGGATTTGGAGTGACCAGCGGCGCCGGACCCGATTCGGGTTACCGTAGCGAGCTCGTGAACCTGGTCTCTCTCTGCCGGCCGGCGGAGCCTCCGGCGACGCTTCGTGAGCTTGCCGTTGCCGCGGCCGAGGAGGCTTCGGCCGCCGCGGCAACAACCGCGGCGGCGGCGCGCGACACCGGCCGCGTCCTCCTTCGGCGCAGCATCACGGTACCATTGATCGCGGCCGTTGGCTTCGCGCTCGCGTTCCTGCTGTCAGCAACCGCGAATATCCTGTTCATCGGTCGACTATCGCAGACTCCACGCTCGGCTGCCGGAGTCGCGCTGCAAGAAGCACGGGTGTTTGTGCTCACCGGTTCGGCGGCGGCGCCACGCGCGAGGGGGGTGGCCGTGCTCGGCCCAACAGAGGGCGTCATCCGCGTCACCGGGCTTTCGCCACTGACTGCAGGCTACCGGTACGTGTGCTGGGCAAGCCCGGCCGCCGGCCGGATCACGGCAATTGATGTCGGTTCAGGTGAGGCGGGTACGCCGGTGGAAATTGTCTTCAGCATGGACCCCGGTCTCCAGCCGTCGCACGTGATTGTCACCATAGAGCCGGCGGACTCACCCTCCGCAACCCCGTCAGGGCCGGTGGTGCTCTCCGGAGATGTGATACTGCCGGACACTTGACGGCCGCCACGCAGCGGTCATTGGCGCCGGCGGCCTGCCCAAAGATGCACTTCAGGACCCTTCACGAACATAGGCCTTTTCCGGTACAAGTAACGTGTCACAACTGCACTAGCATGTACGAGTTCGACCGTTCAGAGATTGACCAGGTCCACAATGAACGGCTGAACGGGGAGCTGAAGAAGGAGTAGCGGGCGGATGGAGGAG
The DNA here is from genome assembly GCA_964437265.1 of uncultured Spirochaetaceae bacterium. GTDB lineage: Bacteria > Spirochaetota > Spirochaetia > DSM-27196 > SLST01 > CAYTGY01. The sequence goes on from CAYTGY010000174.1 coordinate 1,363, forward strand.
CGGAACCGGGCCGCGGAGCGATCAGTGACACCATACGTTGGGTCAGTTGTCGCTGTTGCAATGGCACTGTATGTGGTCAATATGGTACCGCGGTGGAATCTCTTCTTCGTGACTGAGGATTACCCCGCGGTGCTGTGGGCCATGAACCTCTCACTCCTGGTCCAGGGCGGCGGCAAGCTGGCGCTGGTCTTCTACCATCCGCCACTCCTCCATCATCTGGGTTCGGCGGTGTTTGACACCTTCTCACTGCTTGCGCTGATCATTCTGGTGACGGTGTTTCCGTTTGCACTACCGGCGCCCGCCGGCGAATGGTTCACCACCGCGGCCAAGGTCCTCCTCGTTGCCGCCGCCGCCGGAACTGCGTTTGGAATCCTGGCGCATCTTGCTCGCGCGGTATCCAATATCGTCAAGTACAAGGACGAGTAGGGACTGCCGCCGATGATCGCGGACCCGGAACAAACGCTGGAGGAGCTTCGACGGCTCCGCTTTGCGGTCATAGACGCCTCCACGGCGATCTATAGTCACAATGCGGGCTTTCTGTCGGCGGCGGCGGCCGCGCTCCGGTTGACCACCACCGGAGAGGTATGCGAAGAGGTCGGCCGCGGGTCCAACGGATTTGCACTGCCGGAGGGGATACAGGTGGGTAGCGTTGATGAAGGGGCTCAGGTTCCGCCGGTTGGCTCCGCGGCGGACCGTGGGGTGCTTGCCGTGGCCATCAAGACGCGACGCGCGCTGCTCTCCGATGACCGAAAGCTCCTTATGGCTGCGGACCGCCTCAGGCTCCCCTACTACAACGCGCTCTGTATAGTGGAATTGCTGCTCCTACGCGGCGCACTGTCAGAAACGCAGCACCAGACCTGCTGGAACCACCTGATGGAGCACGCTCACTACAGCGGGCCGGTGCTCAAGGCCGGCCGTGCGCTTCATACGGCAGTGGTGAAGCAGCTGTAGCCCCAACCACGGCGCCGGCGCGCACCAAAATTGGGAGGCGGCCACAGGCGCCGCCTCCCGGCGTGTCTTGAGAACCTATCGACGGCGACCGCCGGGCGCGAGACCGGGCATGTGGCCGCGCCGTTGGTCATCGAACTGGGGCCCCGGCATTCCCGGGCGGCCCATGGTGGGACCGCTCATCCCGCGGCCATTCGTCCCAGGAGCACCCATCCCAAACCGTCCGTCCATTGGGCCCCCGAACCCAAGCTCGATCTCCTCGCCGGTCTGAACGTCAAACGCCACCATCTCTGCGTCTTCGTCAACACCCCGTGCGAACGGGCCACCGTGCTCGGCTCCGAAGACCGCGCGAGCCAGCAGGCCGTCCTGGCCGGGCATCAGCGAAAGCGCAACCAGATCATCGCGGTCCGCGAGGCTACGTGCGGTCCGTACGATCCCTGCGTAGTCTACGCTCCCAACCAGCTCGTCGATCAGGCCCCCTGATCGCCCGAATCCGCGTTCCGCGTCAAACTCCTCGGTATCCAGCACGTTTCCGTCTTGGGCGTCCACGTAGGTTACCGTTCCGTCGGTCTCAGCAACCATGTACACGTCCGTACCCAAGATGCTCCGCAGGTGGATCTGCATCACGGTGCTCGACGGGCGGGCGGCGGAGACCGCCTGATCAAAATCGATGCCGGTGCTCTGGGCGAATGCCCCGCCAACTACGGCGGCGGCAATTAGTAGAACCAGACTCATGCGTTTCATATACGCACCTCCTGACGTTGATGTTGATCCAGACAGTACCGCTGCCATGTGAAGCGATGCGGTGGAGCGTGTGAAGGTTGTGTGAAGAAGCCGCGGAGGTGCGTGCCACGCGGTGTCGATGCGGCGCTTCCACACTATACTGACAGCGTGGCGACTATCTTCGTCGTAGAGGACAATGACGGCATCAGAGAGGCGGTGACTGGATACCTCGAGCTTGCGGATCACACGGTCCGCGAGTTTGCGGGTTCTGAAGGTGTCCTGGACGCCGTTGTGCAGGAGCATCCGGACCTGCTCATACTCGACATCATGCTCCCCGGAGAGAGCGGCTTCGCGCTCGCCAAGCAGCTTCGTAGCCAATTCGGCACGCCGTTTCTGTTTCTCTCCGCACGGGAGGCGGAGAGCGACCGCATCTTTGGATTTGAGCTGGGGGCGGACGACTATGTGGTGAAGCCCTTCTCTCCGCGCGAGCTTGTCCTGCGGGTTGAGGCGATCCTCAGACGTTCCGGGGGAGGCGCGCGGCATGCTGTTGCCGGCGAGGACCGACTGCGACTCACGTTGTCCGAGAGCACGCTCACCATTGCACGAACTGCGCACGCGGCGCTGATGGACGACCGCGAGCTGGAACTCACCGCCAGCGAGTGGCGAATCCTGCTCTACCTGGCCGGGAGACCCGGTTCGGTGGTCTCTCGCGAGCAGCTCCTGACCGAATGCCTTGACTACCTGCACGACGGAAGCGAGCGGACGGTTGATACCCACGTAAAGAACCTCCGGGCCAAGCTGGGTAGCCCTGAGTGGATAGAGACGGTGCGCGGATTCGGATACCGCTTCGCGGGTGGACCGAGATGAAGTCGCTCTTCTCTCAGTTAGCACTCGCGTTCGCGGCGGTGATCGCCGGGATGACCATCATTATCGCGCTTGCGTTTTTTGGCGGCGCGCGGATGTCGTTTCGTGACTGGCAATCCGGGAGGGATGAGGACCTGGAGGCGACGGTGGGCGAGAGGCTCCAGGACCTGGTGGACAGTACCGCTGATCCCGACGGCACTGTGGTTGCCCGAACGCTGAGCCCGGTGCTGGGAGAGGACTCAATTGCGGTTGTGTATGACCGGGACGGACGGCTGGTGTACGCCCATCGGGCGGACCGTTCGTGGACCGTCACACCACCGGCACAAAGCCTACCCGGTCGAATGATGGAGCGCATGGGCCCCGGGTTTGCGATGCGTTCGCCGCGCGATGCGGATCCGCTCGAGGTGGCGCCACTCATTGATCCGCGTCGTGCTCCGGCAATGGGGCTGCGTCCCGTCACCCCGGCGGATGCGCGCACTCCCGCCCTCTTCTACCGGGCGGAGAACTTGGGTTTCCTGGAGGATGCGGGGAATCGCGCCCTCTTTGGGCGAATGGTGGTAGCGCTCATCGCCGGTGTGCTGCTCTCCGGAGCGGCCGGAGTCTCGTTGGCACTTGCCACCTCAACTCGAGTAGGCCGACAGACTCAGGCGCTGGCATCCGCGCTCAATGAGCTCTCCCATGGGAGACGCGATCTCTCGTTTCCCCGGACCGGCCCCCGCGAGCTCCGGACTATTGCCGCCGGCGCGGAAGGGCTCCAGCAGCGCCTCTCGCGCGACGAGCGGGCGCGGACGCAGTGGACACAAGACATCGCCCATGACCTGCGCACGCCGGTCAGCGCAATGCGCGCCCAGCTAGAGGCGATGATTGACGGCGTCCTTACCGCCGATGGCCCACACCTCAAGCGGTTGCTGAGCGAGCTTGACCGGATGCAGCGGCTGGTGACCGACCTTGGCCGGCTGACTCGTCTGGAATCGCCGGACTTCCGACTGGAGACCACGACCATCTCCTCGGAATCGTTTCTTGCGGATATCCAGAACCGCTTTGAGCTTACTGCACGCAACAGCGGTCACCAGGTGCAGATATCGGCACAGCCGAAGAGCTTTGTGGGGGACCGGGAGCTGCTACTGCGGGCGATGAGCAACCTGGTGGACAATGCGATCAAGTACGGAGATCCCGGATCGATTGAGGTTACCGTGACGGAGACCGACCGGACGGTGGTGTTCGCGGTCGCCAACCCGGGAAACCTGCCGGATGAGCCGGAGCGGCTCTTTGACCGCCTTGTCCGCGCCGAATACGCTGGTTCCGCCGGAGGAAGCGGTCTGGGACTGACCATCGTCAGGACCATAGCGGAGGTTCATGGGGGAACCGCAAGACTATCGGCGGCGCCAACGGCTTCGGGCCGGTACTGGACGATCGCACGGATCGAGATCCCAAAAGAGCTACCGTGATCGCAGGTATGGTCTGCGGTGCGGTTGCCGTGGTGGCCGCGTTCCAGGTAGCTTCCCGTATGGACTACCAGGACGCCGTGAGCGCCCATCTTGGCTCATTTGTCACCAACTCGCGCAGAGAGAAGATGGAGGCGGTGCTTGGCGAGCGAACCCGATACCTTACGGTGGTTGTTGAGGACATCTATCAGCCGCACAACGCAAGCGCAGTGCTTCGTACCTGTGACTGCTTTGGCATTCAGGATGTGCACATCATTGAGAACCGCAATACCTACCGGGTCAACCCCGGCGTGGAGCTGGGCACTGCGCAATGGCTCACGCTCCACCGGTACCGGAAGGAAACCCCGGATTCCGCCAACCCGTTGGCAGCGGCAATTGCTACGCTTCGCGAACGCGGGTATCGGATTGTTGCAACCACCCCTCACGCGGATGATGTGGCGCTGCCTGAGTTCGACCTGAGTGCCGGACCGGCAGCGCTCTTCTTTGGCAATGAGCTCGAGGGACTCAGCGCCGGGGCAATTGAGGCGGCGGATGAGCATCTGCGGATCCCGATGTACGGGTTTGTCGAGAGTTTCAATATCTCGGTCTCCGCCGCAATTGTCCTGCATCACCTTGCAACGCGCCTGCGGGAGAGCGGCCGCGAGTACCGACTGAGCCCCGCGGAACGGAACGCGGTGCGGTTGGCGTGGTACCGCTCCAGCGTGAAGCGAAGCGAGGCAATTGAGACCGCGTTCCGGGAGACCTGGGAGACTCCACCACCTCCTCATGGTGCCGGGGACCCCGAATATGGAACGCCGGCCGCGGGAGATTGACCTGCTTTGCAGGCTCGCCGCCGGGAAAAGGAAGCGAAACAATGGCTAAGAAACGTCACTACGAACGCCGGACGGTGATGGATATCGAATACCAGGGTCATGGCATCATCAAGCCGGAAGGCCGCGTGGTCTTTGTGGAAGGGGTGCTTCCGGGTGAGGTGGTGGATGTCCAGGAAACCCGCCGGAAACGTGATCACGCGTTTGGAAACGTCACCGCGTTTCACCATACCAGCCCGGAACGAACAGAGCCGTTCTGTCGGCACTTTGCAGACTGCGGCGGGTGCACGTGGCAGTATCTCCCTTACCCACGCCAGCTACACTACAAGGGACGATTTGTGGCGGATATCCTTCGACGTATTGGGCATATCGAGTCTCCCGAGCCGCTGCCCATACTCGGGTGCACAACCGATCAGCACTACCGCAACAAGCTGGACTACTCGTTCTCCCCGACCCGCTGGCTCACGCCTGATGAGGTGGAGAGTTCCGGAGCCAACCTGGACCGCCGCGCGCTCGGGTTCCATGTGAAGGGCCGGTTCAATCGCGTGATTGATGTCACCGAATGCTATCTCCAGCCGGACCCGTCAAACAGTATTCGCGACCAGGCCCGACGGATTGCCGTTGAGCGTGGATTGACCTTTCATGACCCGGCCGCGCATGAGGGACTGCTGCGCAGCCTCATTATCAGAACGTCGCGGTCAGGCGAAGCGATGGTGATATTAGTGATCTACGAGCCAAACCACCGGGAGGCGGTCAGCTTCCTGGAGCAGCTGGCGGATGCCGTCCCACGGATCAGCTCCCGGTACTACGTGGTGAATCCGTCACGCAATGACGATATTGGCCCCCATGAGCCGGTCCATGTTGCGCGCACACGCACCATAACTGAACGGTGCGGAGCGCTCTCTTTCGCAATTGGCCCAAAGAGCTTTTACCAGACCAACTCAGCGCAGGCGGAGCGGCTGTATCAGGTGGTCCGTGATTGGGCTGCGCTGGACGGCCGGCAGACACTTCTTGACCTGTACTGTGGTATTGGCAGCATTGGGCTCTTCCTGGCAAGCGACGCGCACCGGGTGGTAGGCGTGGAAGCGGTTGAGGAGGCGGTCAACGCGGCCCGCGCAAATGCGG
>CAYTGY010000175.1:0-7272 GCA_964437265.1 uncultured Spirochaetaceae bacterium
AGCGTGTCCGCAACCAGCTTCATCCCTTCCGCGTCTGAGTTCAGGACCCAACTGTCGTTGTCCTCAGCAAGCCCCATCTCCGTTGCCTTCCGCAGCCACTCGCCCGGAACCCCGTCCACACAGCGAGTGTAGGGACGCACCCACAGATTGTAGCCGGCGAGCGTGGTAACCAGACCTCCGGTCCACATGCCCCCCAGAAACCCGTTTTGCTCAACCAGCATTGTTCGTGCGCCGGCACTCGCGGCGGCTACCGCGGCGGGAACCCCGGCCGGACCGCCTCCAACCACCAGGACATCTACCGTGGCCAGGACCGGCGTCTCCCGCCGGGCCTCAACAATGTAGTCTCCATGGATCTCAACGTGTTGACTCATATGCTACCTCCGAAGGCGCGCGTACCGCGCACCACGTTTCTCTCTATGATTTGACCGACCCCGCGGTAAGCCCGGAGATCAGGAGTTTGCCGAGACCCAGAAAGACCACCAGAATCGGAATCAGTGCAAATGTAGCGGAGGCGGTCAGAGGACCCCATTCACGACCGAAGTACCCAAGGTAGTTGTAGACCGCCAGCTGGACCGGTCTGAACTGGGGTGCATTGACCATCACCGACGCCGCAATGAATTCGTTCCACGAGCCAATGAATATGAACAGAGCGGCCGCCGCCAACGCCGGGGCGGAGAGCGGGACAATCAGCTTCCACAGCACATACATGGGGGATGCTCCCTCTATCCGCGCTGCCTCATCAATCTCTACCGGAACCCCCTCAAAGGCGCCCTTCATGATCCAGATGGCCATGGGTAGGTTGTAGGTGGTGTAGAGGAGAACCAAGGTCAACCGCGTGTCGGTGAGTCCCAACCGGCTCATGTAGAGGAAGTTGGGAATCAGAAGCATTGAGCTTCCAATGGACAGCGGGATTCCCAGCACCACAAAGAAGAACAGCATCTTCCGTGAGCGGAAGCGGAACCGGTCAAACCCATATGCCGCCAGGATTGCCAAAGACACTCCCAAAAGGATACTGACGGCGGAGTTGAACACACTCACCCATAGATTCTGCAGGAATCCGCTCTGGATGATTCTATTGTAGTGCTCGAGCGTTGGGCCAAAGCTCACAATCTTTGGCGGAAACACCAGGATGGTCCGGGTTGGCTTGATTGAGGTCAGAATTCCCCACAGGATGGGGACGGTGTTTAGGACCACCAGCACCACCACCGCCAGGACTTCAATGGTTATGATGATCGTTCTCCGGGGCAGTTGCCCGGCACGGATTCGCTTCAGATCAGACATTCCACTTCACCATTCGCATGTAGAGGTAGATGAGCAGCACGTTGAGGGCAAAGACGATCAGGAACAACGCACTCGCGCCGCCGTAGTCGCTGTATACAAACCCGGTACGGTACAGCTCGAGGCTGACCACGTTGGTCGCATTCGCGGGCCCACCTCCGGTGAGGACCATCGGCACGGTCACGTTGTTCATGTTGCTCAACGTCACCACGATGGTCGCAATGAGCAGCGGCGTCCGTATGGTGGGGATGATGACGTAGATTACACGTTGGAACGTATTTGCCCCGTCAATCTTGGAAGACTCAATCAGGGCGATTGGAACCATCTTCAATCCGGCGAGCAGCATCACCATGGAGTAGCCGATGGTGCGCCACGCCATCACAAAGATCATGGAACCGAGCGCCGAGCCGGCCCGGTCAAGCGGCTGAACCTTCGCCAATCCAATCAGGTCCCTGAAGTAGTTGTAGAGACCGAGCTCGCTTGCGAAGATCCACTTCCACAGCAGCGCACCCACGACCATAGAGGTCACCCAGGGAACAAGGGCCACCATCTGAATGGTGCGGGAGTATCCACCGCTTCGGGAATCCACCCAACTGGCGATGAAAAAGCCCACGACAATGGTGATTGCTGCGGCGGTAACGCTGACGAACAGCGACCTTCCAATGGCCGTTATCACCTGTGACTGGCTCAGGATGTAGCGGAAGTTCTCCAGGCCCACAAACCCTTCAGAGTTTAGAAAACGGATATCTAGGACGCTGAAGTACGCCCCGTAGAAAACCGGGAACACCAGAAAGAGAAAAATGAACACAAAACTCGGCAGAACCAGCAGTGGCCCCAGGAGGGATCGCCTCGCCATCTCAGTAGAACTCCATTGTACCACCAGTTGTAGAGAAGCGGCCCGCTCGCGCGGGCCGCCCTGTGCATACGTGCACCTATCAGTTGCGTCCCATCCTAACGATTACGTCGGTTAAACGCCGCTTCCGCCTTCTCCAGCGCAGCGCTGATACTCATCCCGTTGACCAGAACGTCTGCGGCCGCCAGATTCAGATCTTCGCGCCAACCGCTGATGGGGAAGTCCGCCGGGGTAGCCCAGCTGTGCTCGGCAAATCCCTCTGCCATGGTCTTCAGGTACTCGTTCTCCGGCTGTGCGAAGAAGTCGGAAAGCGCGTCAATCGTCGACATGCGCATGGGGACCTGTCCACCGTCCAGGACCCACAACTGATCCGCCTCAGGACTGGCCATGTACTCAAGGAACCGGCCGGCTTCCTGCTTGACGGGACTGCCGGACCATACACCGACCGCCCAGCCGGAGATGCCGCCAGGGGCGGGCTCACCGTCGCCGTTCGCATCCGGATAAAAGCCCAGTGTGATCGACTCAGGCGGAAAACTGGAGGCCTGACCCCTGAGAGTGGGCACGCGCACCGCGGCACCAACAATCATGGCGTACCTACCGGCGATGAAGTCCTGGAACACCTGCTCCTGATCGTAGGAGACCGCAGTCTCAGGCGTGATCCCGTACTCAGTGATCATGTCGATCATGAGCTGGAGTGACTCCTCAACCTCAGGCGTGGCGAACATCGCGCGGCCCTCTTCGGTGAAGAGCGTGCCCTGCTTGTCCAGCGCAATGTAGGTGAAGACCGGCGGGTCTACTTTGCCGGTGCCAAACGCCTGGCCAAGACCGTAGCGGTCAATCCCAATCTCCTCATCGCGGCCGGTAAGCGTCTGCGCCGCGGAGATCAGGTCGTCCCAAGACTCGAACGGCGTCGAAATGCCGTATTCATCCATGAGATCCTGACGGTACATGAGACTGAAGTAGTTGCGCGAGAAGGTGATCTGGTAGTGCTTGTCAGGCTCGGCGCCCCACTCCCAGAAGCTGTCGCTGATATCCGCTACCTCTTCCTCAGTCCAGTCATCCAGAAAGAGGTTCTCAAACGGCTCCAACGCTCCCAGGTCAATGGCGTTGCCAATCTCATAAGAGATCACCCACTGTATGTCAGGGGCATTTCCCGCCTGGTGAGCGGCAAGAAACTTGGAGGTCATGATGTCCCACTGCTGGGGCTCTACCTCTATGGTGGTGTTGGGGTTGGCCTCCTCATAGTTACTGATGATCTTGGCCAACGCCAGGTTTCGGCCGCTCTCCGCCCCCTCAGGGTTCAGGAACGTCCACATCGTGACCGTCTTCTCCTCCGCTTCAGCCTCGGTCTCGCCGGTGGCAAAGAGCGGAAGGGCCAGGCAGGTGATGAGTGCCAGCATGAACAATCGTTTCATCGTCTCCTCCTTGTGGATACTCGATGCGATGATCATATCATGGACCATACCAGCGGTCAAATAAAACACAGTATTAATTGAGAGCCGATGTCCCAATAAACCTGCATTTTTCATGTACAGATGGCGGTAGCGCATCTATGATAGACAGTGTAGGATAGGGCGTTGAGTAAGTTCGTCTATCAGCACATTGAACACGAGCTCAAGCGCCGCATTGAAACGGGCCACTACGCACCGAACGAACGGATTGGCAGCTCAAAGGAGTTGGCGCGCGAGTTTCAATCCTCCACCGGAACAGTTGACAAGGCTCTCCAGAATCTGGCGGAGAGTGGGTACCTGCGGCGCACGCAGCGGCGCGGCACATTTATCAACCAACCGCGATTCTGGCGTACCACCCGAGACACCCGGGCCAGAAGCCACTTGGTGGGTGCAATTGTCTTTGACTCCAGCTACCCGTACATCTGGGCTCCGGCAATCCGGGGGATGGAGCAGGATTTGGAGCGTAACGCATATCACCTGGTGATAGGAAACGATGAGGGCGATCCTGAGAAAGCCCGAAGGTACGTGGACAATCTCCTGGGCAAGGGAATCGACGGATTCATCTTCGTCCCGATTGGTATGCCGGATCAAGAGCAATATGAACGAATAAACCTAGAGATTATTGAGTACTTCCGGGGGCACAAGGTTCCGTTTGTCCTTTTTCACCGTCACCTAGAGTCTGCCACGTGTACCTGCGTGGTTTCCGACAACTACGATGACACGCGACGCCTTATCTCCGAGTTTCTAGATGTTGGCGTCACGAGCCCGATCTGCCTCTCGCATCACTTCACGTCGGTCGCCTACCAGCGTGAACGCGGGTTTGTTGACGAGCTCACGCACCGTGGCTACACGGACGCGGAGGACCGCGTGTTCCGTCTGCATCCACACCGGGTTGAGGTAGACGCATCAAACGTGAGCGAGATACTCCGGGTGTACGACTCCGTAGCGGACCTGGACGGGATCTTTTGCGTAGGCTCGCACGTCTTACACGCGGCACGGCTGGCAGCCGGCGAGTGGCAGTCGAAGGGAACCCGAGAGGTCCGGTTCGCGACCTTTGACCACTCTCCGGAGAGTCTTCAGTCACCGGATGTGGTCATGACAATGGTTCAGCCGAACTTTGAGATGGGACGACTCGCATCTGAGATGCTGGTGAAGCAGATCTCAGACTTCCACGATTTACAGATCAAGGTAACCGTGTCGTCGCGCTTGCTACGATACGACCTCCCCGAGAACACCGTGTCCGCAGCGCCATTGGGCAGGAGCAGCGCATGAACGCAGCCGTCATCACGAAGCCAAAATCGCTCGCAATCCAGGACAGAGACACCCCGGAACCTGATCCCGGTGAGGTACTGCTACGCGTACGAGCAAGCGGTATCTGCGGAACGGACATCCACATCTATCAGGGCGAGTACATGGGGAGCTATCCCATTGTTCCCGGACACGAGTTTGCCGGCGACGTAGTGGCCGTTGGAGCAGCGGTGACGCGCATCTCCGTTGGTGATCGGGTCGCCGTTGAGCCAAACATAGCGTGCGGAAACTGCGCACACTGCCTCTCCAACCGCCAGAACTTCTGCCGGAACTGGACCGCGGTAGGCGTGACCCGCTCAGGTGGGATGGCCGAGTACGTGACCGCCCCGGAACAGAACGTGTTCCCGGTGGGTAACCTTCCGTACGAGGAAGCGGCGTTCGTGGAGCCGCTCTCCTGTGTGTTGCACGGTCTGTCAAAGACCGCAATCGATCCCGGCGATCGAGTGACTATTCTTGGCTCTGGGCCAATCGGATGTCTGCTGCTGCAATGCGCCCGGCTCTCCGGGGCAGGCCGGATCACGGTGGTGGAGCGAAGCGACACACGACGCGCAGTGGCGCTGGAGATGGGCACCGATGAGGCGTACGACGATGTAGCGCGTGTGCCGGAGGAATCGCAGGACACCGTGATAGATGCTTCCGGCGCGATTCCTCTTATGAAAGAGGCGCTTCGCCTTGCACGCAAGGGCGGGCGCATCCTGTACTTTGGCGTCACCGCATCTGACGCAGCGATGGAGTTGGAGCCGTTCGTGTTGTTTCAGAAGGGGTTGAGCATCGCCGCCTCGTTCACCTCCGTGCGCAACTCCTTGCAGGCTGTCCGGCTCCTTCAGAGCGGTCAGGTGGACGTTGCACGTCTCATCTCACATCAGCGTCCACTCGCTGAGCTGGAAGACGCAATCCTGAGCATCAGGGACGGAGCTCCGGGAGTGATGAAGGTCATGATGCGGCCATAGGAACGGCCGTAGCCGTAGATCACCTTGCGTCTCGGCCGTACTGGAGTACCGACTACACTCGCGGACCGGCCGCGGCTATCTGGCGAGCGGTTTCCCCCACGGTCTCGTCCAACCCGTCCTGCATCCGGGCGAAGTTGTCCGCAAACCGGGCGGCAAGCTCTGTTGCCTTGCGGTCGTACGCGGCCGTATCAGCCCAGGTCTCCCGCGGGCGGAGCACCTCGCTTGGGACCCCCGGGCACTCGGTGATCATCTCAAGCCCAAACACCGGATCGGTCTCAGAGAGCGCCGCGTGCAGCGCGCCGGAGTGAATGGCGTGCACGATAGCGCGGGTGTAGCGAAGCTCAATCCGGCGACCGGTGCCGTGCGGTCCACCGGTCCAGCCGGTGGACACCAGCCACACGGAAACGTTGTGCCGCCGGATCCGTTCGGCGAGCAGCCGCGCGTAGATCCCCGGGTGGCGGACCATGAATGCGGCGCCAAAGCACGCGGAGAAGGTCGCAACCGGTTCGGTCACGCCCTGCTCGGTACCGGCGACCTTGGCGGTGTAGCCGCTGATGAAGTGGTACATCGCCTGCTCAGGGGTGAGACGGGAGACCGGCGGGAGCACGCCAAAGGCGTCGGCGGTGAGGAAGATGATATTCGAGGGGTGTGCTGAGACCGCGGGAATCACCGCGTCCGGGATGTGGTCCAACGGGTAGCAGGCGCGGGTGTTCTGCGTGATCGCCGCGCTGCCAAAATTGACCCGGCGCGAGATTGGGTCAAAGACAACGTTCTCCAGGACGGCCCCAAAGCGTATGGCGTTGTAGATCTCAGGCTCGCTGTCCGCGGAGAGATCTATGCACTTGGCGTAGCAGCCTCCCTCAATATTGAAGATCCCCTTGGCGGACCAGCAGTGCTCATCATCTCCAATCAGCCGGCGATTGGGATCCGCGGAGAGCGTGGTCTTGCCGGTGCCGGAGAGACCAAAGAAGAGCGCGACCTCATCCTTGCCGGAAAGACCCGGGCCCGCATTGGCGGAACAGTGCATGCTCAACACGTCGTGCGAGGGCATGAGCCAGTTCATGATGGTGAACACGCCCTTTTTCATCTCACCGGCGTATTCGGTGCCCAGGATGACAATCTCCCGCCGCTCCAGGCTGAAGTCCACCGACGTGTCTGAGGTCATCTTTGTGGTATACTTGTTGGCTGGAAACCGCCCGGCGTTGAAGATCACGTAGTCAGGCTCGCCGAACTGCTCGAGCTCCGCTGCGGTGGGCCTGATAAGCAGGTTGTGCATGAACAGGGCATGGTAGGCGCGGGAACTGATGAGGCGAACCTTGATCCGGTACTCCGGATCCCACCCGGCGTACCCGTCCACCACGTAGAGCCGGTCACAGATATTGAGGTAGTCGATTGCGCGCTCGCGGTTGATCAGGAACGTGTGCTCGACAAG
>CAYTGY010000176.1:0-7245 GCA_964437265.1 uncultured Spirochaetaceae bacterium
GAAAGCACTCGTAGGCAAAGGGGGCCCACGTGGGGATTTTCGATCGTTTTAGAAGGGTCGTTAAGTCGAACCTCAACGACATGATCAGCAAGGCTGAGAATCCGGAGAAGATGCTCAACCAGCTGATTGTGGACATGAATCAGCAGCTCATCGAGTCCAAGAAGAGCGTTGCGGCGGCAATCGCCGATGAAAAGAAGCTCGAGCGGCAGGTGAGGGAGAACGTCTCCGCCGGTGAAGAGTGGGGGCGCAAGGCAATGCTGGCGTTGCGAGCCGGCAAGGAGGACCTGGCCAAGGAAGCGCTGGTCCGCAAGCAGCACTTCGACAAGGTCGCCGGGCAGTACCAGGAGCAACTCGAAGCCCAGCACGAATCGGTAGAGAAGCTGAAATCATCACTCCGCGGTCTGCAGAACAAGATCGAAGAGGCGCAACGCAAGAAGAACCTTCTGATCGCGCGCGCGAAACGCGCGGAAGCACAGCGCAAGGTGAATGAGACCATCGGTGGTATGGCGGACACCTCTGCGTTTGAGGCGTTTGACCGCATGGCTGAGAAGATGGACCAACTCGAAGCGGAAAACGCCGCAATGACTGAGATCGAAGACATGACCTCCAAGGGCGGTGACGAACTGGAGCAGCAGTTCGCGGCGCTGGAAGGCGGGTCCGCCTCGGCAGACGCCATGCTGGAAGACCTGAAGAAGCGCATGGCTATTGAGGACAAGCGGGAACCTGGTGGGTCATCCACGGCAGGTTCCGGCGCCGCTTCTGGGACTGCCTCATCAGGTGGTGAGCAGAGCGCTGAGGACGTGGATATTGAGCTGGAGGCACTGAAGAAGAAGCTCAAGGAGGACTCCGGCAGCGAGGCGTGAATCCTGACGCTTCTGTTCCGGCTCCTGCTCCCACTCCCACACTGCTTGTTGTGGCAGATACCTACTTCGTTGATGAGATGTCGGCGGCCGTTTCATCCCTGCCCGGGTGGTCCATCGTTGGCGACGATGATTCCGCAGTAGCAGATCTCCTGCTGACAAACCAACCCAGAACGTGGTTCCTCTTGGCTCCGTGTGGGGGCCCGGCGCTCAGTGCCCTCGCGGTGGTCCCGTCCGCCGTGCTATTCCACGGCCGGCCGCTAGTGCCGGAGCCGGACCCCGGCGTTCCGGTGGATTATCTCATTGGCTCCTGGTCACACGCGGAGTTGCGGTTCCGGTTGGAGTTGCTCGCTGAACGGGTCCGCCGTGAGCGCGGCACCACGGTGTTTCGCTTTGACCGCTCCGCCGTCTGGTCCGATTTCCGAAGCAGCAGCCTGAGCCTAGACGAATACCGAATACTCTCCGCGCTTTCGCGCTCCCGCGGCGCACCCGTTTCTCGCGCGGCTCTGGCCGCGGAGCTTGCGCCGCGGCTTCCGGGTCAGCGTGCAAGCCGGGCGCTTGATATGCGCATCTCTCGGTTGCGAAGCAAATTGCGGCACGTGACCGGGATGGCGACGCCGCTCATAGAGGCGACCGTTGGTGAGGGCTACCGTCTGACGGTATAGTAAGTACCGTGCCTATCGCTTGTGGATAACTCGTGGATAAACGACGATTTGCGCGCGAGGAGCTTAACGTACATTAAGCGGTTTTGTGTGCGAAATGTGCTCGGGAAGCCTCAGAAACACTTGACAAGCCTGTAAATGCTTCTCAGGTAAATACTTACACAATTATGACCGACTTTGGCGTCGTCTTTGCGAATCCGAAAAGGCTAATACCTCCAATGTGGTTTCCAGCAGTGCTCCAAAGAGCCTGTGGATAAGCTGTGCACATTCTCCGTCTATGCACGCTCAGCCGGAGTAGGAAGCGTGCGTACCGCAGTCCCGTACGCCAAAATCTCCGCTGCGCGTGTCATCATGGAGTTAGTGGTCATCCGCACCGCCACGATCGCGTCGGCGCCAAGGGCGTCCGCGTCTTCTATGAGGCGATCAAGCGCCTGCTCGCGGCACTCGGCCATCATTTTGGTGTAGTCCGTGATCTCGCCGCCGGTCAGATTCTTGAGCGCCGCCATGATATCCTTGCCCAGGTGCCGAGCGCGGATTGCGTTCCCCCGTACCAGCCCCAGCACCTGGACAATCGTACGGCCCGGAATCTCATCTGTGGTGACCACGATCATTTCTCTACACCCCTGTATTTGTCATCACGACTTTCCCGGATTCTATCCGCGATGGTGAGCACCAACAACACCAGCAGGCCGCCTCCGCCAACCGCAAGCGCTGCAAGGACCAGCGATGGAAACGCGTTGCGGCGCATAACCGTGATCACTGCGTAGAGGAGGAGCCCGGCGTAGGACCCAACAAACGCCACCACGCCGAGTCCGCCAAAGACACGCCGCCGTAGACTCCGCTGTACTCTGACGAACCACTCCGGCCGCGGCTCCGGGACCGGTGCGCCGGCGAGCTTCCGCTTGAGACGAAGCAACTCGGCATACTCGTCACGGTACTCGTATGAGCCCTGTATCTCCGCCAGGACGCGAGGAATCTCCTCCTCCGGCAGTTCGTTGTCTGCGAGCGCCTGGATTCGCAGGTGAATGTCCATTCCGCTCATGTCCATCTGGCCCATCGTGTCTCCTTATTCCGGCGCGCGTTTCAGCATCTCTCGCAACCGGCGCCGCGCATGGTAGAGCCGCGACATCACGGTGCCCATTGGGATCTCCAAGATCGCGGCGATCTCCGCGTAGGAGCACTCCTGGAAGTGCTGGAGCTCAATAATCTCCCGGTACATGGGAGGAAGCGCGGCTACGGCGGAACGCACATCCGCGGCGATCTCCTTTCTGATTGCACGGACCTCCGGTTCTCCATCAGGTCCCGATGCAGGCTCGGCGTCGTCAATTGGCTGATCCGTGGTTCGACGTCGCGTCACGTGGTTGATGCTGAGATTTCGTGCGATCCGGTAGAGCCACGGGTACAGCGGGCGATCTGCCTGGAAGCGATCAAGGTTCCGGAATGCTCGTATGAACGTCTCTTGCGCTATGTCCGCCGCATCATCCATGTTTCGTACCACCGCATACGCCGCTCGGTACACCCGGCGAAGGTACAGGCGTACGATCTGCGAGCACGCATACTGATCCCCGGCCTTCGCGCGCGCAACAAGCGCTTCTTCCATCTCCTACCTCTTGTCTACCCCGCCTGCGCGGATCTATTCACCGAATCATTGTTACGCGGTTCGGCGGTGCTTTGTTGCACGCGGCACATTGCGCATGCTACGATTCGCGACGGTGAAACAGACCGCACGCGTAGCTGCGCGTTTCTTGCTGACCATCCTTGGTGCTCTGGTGGTCATCAGTCTGCTGGGGCTGGTGCGTCGGTATGTTACCGGATACACACCCGACGGCGCAACGATTGTGGTAGGCCGCGCGTTGCTGGACGCGCTCCGCGGCGCGGTGCTTCCGGCTGTGGGAGCCTCCGTGATTCTGGCGCTCTTTGATGTCCTGCGGAACGCCGAGCGGCCGGCGCTTCCGCTGCTGGCGCTGTTCGTGCTTGCCGCGGCCTCCGCTGTGGCGGCCGTAACCTTCCTTGGTAGCCCATCCTCGGACCCATCACCGGTGCAGCCGAGTATTCCCTCCGAACGAGTCGTCCAGTACGAAGAGATCTTGATCTACTCACTGGGACGCGCCGGCCTGCAGATAGGACCCGGTGTTGTCTACGACCGGACGCGGAGACCCGGGTTTCAGACGTTCCAGGAAGCGGTTCTCCTCCCCCAGACCGATGAGCTGCGGATCCCGCGTATTGACGCCACCTACCAGCTGGGCACGCCGCTGAACGCGTATCCGGCAATGGTGGATGTGCCGTCGGGAATCGCGCCTATCATGGATGAGATAGCCACCCTTAATCGGATCCTGCTTGCCGGTGACGGACCGGCCTTGGTGCTGGCACTGGCGGTGAGTCTCTACCTGGTCTCCTGTTGGACCCTGGTCCGGCTGAGTCGGTGGCCGGCGTTCAACGCGGTCCTGGCAGTTGGGGCGGTACGGGCGCTGATCTGGACCGTGGCGGCTATTGAGCAGGGGCCGCTTACCTCTCTGGCAATAGCGGTGCTTACCAGTGCACGGCTGTGGCTGGCGGAGGTTCTAATTGTCGGCTCGTATGCCGCGGTGCTGATCCTAGTGGGAGTGCTCCTTCCGCCGCTCCGCGATTGGAAGAGGGAGGTCTCCTGATGTCGATCTCCTGGAAACGCGTGTTGTTGGTCACGGCGATATGCCTTGCCGTCGGATTCTGCTTCTCCGTGGTGGACGCGATCTTCGATTTTTCCATGGAGACCGTGCACATCAATTTCCAGCTGGAATGGATCACCGCCACCGCATGGGCCCGGTTCTTCTCCTACCTGCCGGTCCTCCAGGCGTGGGCGCTCCTGATCAGCTTCTCCGTGCTTCCCGTCACCGCATCACGAGCGTCGGACTCCATCGCCGCAGGGGTGCAGGCGGTGACACCGGCCATCGTGCTGGTGGTCGTGCTCACGGTAGGATACGTGGTGGTGATGGCCACCGCGGATCCCAGCGCCGTCCGTCGCGCGCAGTCGCTGGAGTACACCAGCGCGCTTGCGCGGAGTGTGCTTGGACAGGGGGAAGCCGCGCTCGAGTCCGCCTCTGAGCCGGGACGGGAGGTCCAGGATCGCCGCGAGCGGCTCACGCAGGCGATTGATGCGTTCCAGACCTATCTCAGTCTTGTTGGAGAGGATGCACAGGCCGCCGAGCTTCTGGAGGACGCGGAAAACCGTCGTACGTTCCTCCGGTCTCCGGATGTTGCGGATACCGTGGCGCCGGAAGAGGAGCCGGAGGACGGACCGTCGGCGGAGGCGTATCTGGATCGAGCAAAAGCGGCCATGCGTGACGGAGACTACGTGACCGCGCACTACCGTGCCACGCTGGCGGCACGGTTGGATCCTGAGGGAGAAGCTGCGCTGATTGCCCAGTCCGCACTGGAACGTCTGCAGGAAGGGGGCTCGCCGGCGGAGCGTGCGCAGCAGACGCTATTTGGCCGCAAGGTGGCGGCAAAAGAGGCGCTCAGTGGCGGCGATCTGGTAGAAGCGTACTATCTGTTTGCTCAGTTGCACCAGGAGTACCCGCGCGACGTCGATGTTTCGCGGTACTACGCGCTCGTATCTGATGCGGTGACTGAAGAAGCTGTCTTCTTTGGCGACGTTGGCAAGGCGCTGCTCTTGCCCGGGTGGCATGACGTTGTCTTTGCGAATATCCGCACGGATGACGCGCATGAGCTGGTGTACCTTGGCAAGCTTGTTGTGGCTCCGACGGGCATGTACGCGAGAGACATTGAGGTCGTGCGCTTCTCTCCGGAGGGACGGTTTCTCTACCACTTCGCGGCAACCTACGGGAAGGTGGAAGACGGCCATCTGACCATGCAGGTGTTGGATCCGGAAGACCCTGATGCCATCTCGCTGCCCGGTTACTACATAGGCCGGGAGCGAGTCTCCGTGCCCCACATCCTGGAGCTCTCAGTCAGCGAATCCGCGCTGATCTCCATCGCGGCCGGGTCGCATGATCTGCGAGCGGTTGGCGTGGACCGACTCACCGGTCTGCCGGCGGTCCTTACCCAGCACGGCCTCTTCCAGGTCCCGGTCTATCATGAGATGCTCCGCCGTCTGGCGCTGCCGTTCCTCTTCGCCATTACGGCGTTCGTGGCGATTGGTTTTGCCTGGCGCAACCGCAGTCGCTACTTGAGCAGACCGCCGGTGGCGGCCTTCCTCCTGGTTCCGTTCATGCCGTTCGCACTGCATCCGCTCTACGAGCTCTTCGCGTATGCGCACGAGCTGTTGACCGCCTGGATGGTGCTTGCGGTCGGATTCATCGTTGCGCTGGTGATCCTGGTGGCCGCTGAGGTGGTGCTGCTGGTAGTCAGCCTTGCGTATCTGGCCATTGCTCTCAGCTCATGAGGTTCATCTGGGGTACCGTCGTCGGCGCCGCAATCGGCCTGGCCGGCGGACCGTTCGGCAGTCTCTTTGGCGCCGGGATTGGCATGCTGGTGGACCAGGTGGTGGAAGGACTGCGACGCCGGCGCGCGTTGCACACATTCCTGACCAACCCGCAGTGTCCCCCGCCGCGCAACGTTGAAGCCCCGGTGGCCGCAGCGCTGGGGACGCTGGCCGTGGTGGCGGGGCGACGCGCGAAACCGGAGACCGCAGCGATTGACCAGGCCCTGGAGTGGCTCCGTGATCATTGCCGGCGCGGCACGGTGTGGGGGCTCCGGAACCTCCTGCGGGATGCGCTTGCCATGCCGGAGACACCGGACGCACAGGCTCTTGCCGCCCTGGTTGCCGCCGAACGGGATCCGGAGGAGTGCAGCCGGTGGTTCTCGCTGCTCGTGGATGTGTCCGCCGCGGGGCGGCCGGCCTGGTGGAGCATTGACGGTGAGGATCGCGAGCTGCTTGATGGGGTAGGGACGGCGCTGGGCATTGACGAGGGGACGCGGAACGGCCTCCTGCGACCGGTCACGCTCCTTGATGCTGAGGCGTGTGACATCCTGGGCGTACCACGAGACGCGACCGCTGCGGAGGTGAAGCGTGTGTACCGGACCTTGGCGGCACAGTTTCACCCGGATACGCTGGGCGATCTGGACGACCACCACCGCTCGCTCTCAAGCGAGGCGTTTATCCGGATCACGGGTGCCTACGAGCGGCTCATCGAGGAGCTGGGACGCGCGCGACGACTGTAGTTGGGCTACTGCTTTGACCGCTTGATCTGGGCGCCCAGGGCGGAAAGACGCGGTACCAGCCGCTCATAGCCGCGCTCGATCTGATAGACGTTGTAGATGGTGCTGGTTCCCTCTGCGCAGAGCGCGGCGATCACCATGGCCATGCCCGCTCGAACGTCCGGGGAGGTGAGCTCCGTCCCCGTCAGGCGCGACGGTCCACTCACCACCGCTCGATGTGGATCACACAGCACAATCCGCGCGCCCATGCCAATCAACTTGTCTACAAAGAACATACGCGCATCAAACATCTTCTCGTGGATCAGAACCGTACCCTCTACCTGAGTGGCCACCACCAGCAAGATGCTGGTGAGATCCGCGGGAAAGCCCGGCCAGGGCGCGTCGTCTATCTTGGGGATCACGCCCCCCATATCCGGGACCACGCGCAGCGCCTGCCCGGGCGGGATGCGGATGGCATCACCGTCACGTTCCCAGTGAATGCCCAGCTTGCCAAACGCCAGCTTGACCATCCGCGGGTTCTCCGGGCACGCATCCTCTATCTCCAGCTCGCCGCGGGTAACCGCCGC
>CAYTGY010000177.1:0-7232 GCA_964437265.1 uncultured Spirochaetaceae bacterium
CGGCCAAACTCCTGAAGCCAAGTCGCAGACTTGGCTCCGTTGCCAGGCTTTTTCTTTGCCCTAGACGTGAGCCTCAGTGCTGCTCGATGCTTGGTGCACGAGCTAGAACACTGACATCTCCCAGAAGATCGCCGGTGTGCCGAACTTGAAGTCCAGAAAATGAAGGTCGTCGATATGCATGCCCACGGGGCCATACTCGAACGGAACGGAGTCGGCGAAGTCGTGTGTGGCGAAGTAGCTGTAGACGGTCCCGCCGTCAGCGGAGATGCCCATGGGGATTTCAGCAAGGTCAGGCAAGACCAATGTCTTGGGCTCTGCATCTCCGGTGACTGTTCTGAAGTTGAACTCGAAGCGTGAGGACCTGACGTAGGCAGTGGGGTTGGTGCCTTCGCTCATAACCTGATCTCGAGCGGCGAATGGATCACTCTTCGAGCGGCGTTAACACGGTGAGTAGTTGCGCCAGAAGTTCTCGATTACGCGTACTGCGTTATCCGCACGTGCTATGGCCTTCAGGTCAGGGCCCGTCAGTGTGTGGAAGGATCCCTGCAACTGTTCCACAGTCGCCGTAGCTACGGCCTCGCCCCTCCCATCCCCCACGACATCGCCCAGCCCAAGCGATTCTATCAAGTCCGCAGACTCGATGAGTGTGAGCGTCTGGCCGTCTCCATCCGGAATCGAAAGATATCGAACAAGTTGCGATCGACGGTCCTCTTAAGTTGGGTCGGCCATTACGACAACCCACTGTTCATGGGCTTGGAGATCCGCTATTGATACTTCAAACGAACCGTCAGGAAGGAGAGGGAACACCTGTCGTTCTGTCACGGTGGTAGGCGACACAAACCCCCACGTTCCCGCAAACGGGAATGCCCAAACCTCACTGGGCTCAGCAGTCGATCGCGGTTGGGCGTCGGGGGCGCGGGTGCCTGCCGATGCCATTGTCGTCGAACGGGCCGTACCAACATAGCGACCCTCAATGGTGAGCCTATCCACGGGTCTGCACCCGCACAGGAAGCGTCATTGTGGGCCATTCTGCGGCATAGGTTATGGCGGCGCCGTGCGCTCAAATGTCGCTACCACCGGAAAGTGATCTCCCGTGCGGATGTCTGCGACTTTGGCGCTACGTGTGTCTAGTTCACCTGAGTGAAACAAGAAGTCAACGCGAGGCTTGATAGGCAGAGCGATCTTCCAGTAGGTGCCGGAGAAGAAGTTCCCGCTGCCGGCAAGCGCATCGCGATAGCGTCGAGTCATGCGCGTGATGGCTATTGTCCCGGGGACCGTATTGAAGTCGCCGCCGATGACCGTAGGGGTAGGTGTGCTCAGCGGGCGCTGCATCCATTCCGTGAGCTGGTTGACCGAGCGGCTGCGGGCGTTCTGGAAGAACAGCTCACGGAGCAGACCGAGCGCAGCGAATCCAACCCGCACGAAGCCCTCTCGGTTGCGGAGCTTGAGGATCGGGTCCAGGTGAACGCTCACCAGTTCAAGCGGGCCGGCTTCAGTCTCAACAAGGACGCGCAACGCACCGAACAATGACTGTGGTTCCGGCATGTTCATTGTTGCGGCGGTGGTGACCGGCCAGCGCGAGACAACGGCGATCCGCAGCCGAAATGAATAGTCCAGGTGATAGTTCTGGTCCGATTGCGCGTTCAGCGCCGCCGCCAGGGCTTCCGCGTACCGGCGGTTCGGGAGTTCTTGGAGCAGGAAGGCGTCCACGTTGCCGAATTCACGATACGTCTGCGCGAGCTCACGGGCGGGGGCCGGATCATGGTCGATGTTGCCCACATTGTGCGTCACGATAGTAAAAGGGGCCCCGCCTTCGGGGCCCTGCGATCCGCAGGAGGATACGGCGGCCATGGAGAGTAAGAGTATCGCACACCGCTTCATCGGCAAATGGGGAATACCAGTTTGCGGCCCCGCACGTCAAGCATCAGATGACCATACCACGTACCACCCTGTCTGCGGATCTGCATCGTCGTCAAGCGAGGTGTGCGGTTCACTCTCGCTACCGTCCATTTCCACCGCGGCAACCGCGAAATCGTAGCTCCCGTAGCTCAGCAACGCCGTAGTGACCTCGAATGATGGAGCACTGGTTGCAGCGGCGCTTCCCAACGAGGACCACGAGTAGGTTCCGTGCTCACGATAGTAGAGGTTGTACGATGCCACCTGTTCGTGGTTGCCCGCCTCATCCTGCGGCGGATCCCAGAGCAACGTAAAGGCGTTGCCACTGATGGGGGTGGGCGTCCCGGGTTTGTTGAGCGAGTCGAAGGCAAAGCTGCCGCGGCTGGTACGGCCGGCGAATACGGCGACGAGTTCGGTTGCCCCCGCGGCCACAACCCCGCGGTCACTCACGGTCATCCTCATCCGGTACCAACCGGATGCGACCGGCGCGCTGAGCTCCGCGTTACCCGGTCCGGTGAGTGTGACGGAGAGCTCAACCGGCGCCGCGCCGTCACGGTCGAGCACCGCGCCGACCGTCGGTGAGGACACGAGCTCGCCTGGCCACGTGACGGTGAGCTCGAGCGTGCCGTCGCCCGGAAGCGGTGCAAGCTCGGCGTCGACCACCACCGTCTCACCGGTTCTCACCTGGACCGTTCCGGTCCAGGTAAGGATCCGCGCATCCGTTGCGTCAAACCCGTCAACGGTGATCTCCCACCCACCGGCGGGAATCCCGGCGACCGCGATCACTCCCGTTGCCGATTCCCGAGAGAAGGAAGCCCCGTCCGGGCCGCTTCCGGTAGCCTCATACCGTGTTGGGGTCATTTCGGAGCTCGGCCCAATCGAGCGTGATTGGTCGTACGGGATCGTTATCTCCAGACTACCCGGTCCCGACGTCCAACGACCGCCCGCCATGAGTGGGTTCCCGCAGGAGGATAGACTCACCACCAGAACCGCCGCGGCCGATGCGAGGGCCGCGGCCGATGCGGCCGTGGACCCGAACCGTCGTGTGGTCCTCATACTCCCGCCTCCTCAATGCGAAGGCTGAAGGAACCGCTGCCGCCATCAAGCCCGTCTGCAGTGACCGCGATGACGTCCACACGATAGAATCCCGGGCCGTATCCGCTCATGGTGAACGCACCGTCTCCGACATCAACAGCGGTGCCGTTGATGTACCACGTGTAGACCACGTTCCCGGGTGCGTCCGTGACCGTTGCGCTGAGGTCGACGGCGGCGCCGTAGGGGTAGCTTTGCGCACCACCGGTTACCGTCACCGAGAGTGAGTCTGAGAAGCCCTCCACCAGGTCAATGCCGATCTCCAGATTTCCGGGCTGGTTCAGCCGGTCAAAGACGAACGAGCCGGTGGTCTCCTGTCCGTAGAGCACGTGCACCAGCTCAGCCGCGCCGGCCACGACTACGTCTTCTTCGAAGAGTTGGGCCACAAGCGTGTGATAGCCTGAGCCGATTGCGTCAGAGGAGAAATGGGCGGTTGAGCCGTTGACGGTGAACGGAAGCGCCAGCGCCTCACCTGCAGCAGGGGTGAGGGTGGCAGCCACCGCCGGCAGCGTGAGGGCTCCATCCGTCCAATCCATACCAAGGCTCAGGGCGCCCGGTCCGGACAACGGCGCCAGGTCAACCGGGAGGACCATGCGTCCACCGGTCGCCACGTCCACCTGAGCCGTGGCGGTGGCGACCAGCACGTCGTCGCGGTTGTAGCCGTCCACGGTCACGGTCCACGTTCCGGCGGCAACCGACCCAATCGGAACGTCCGGGCTATCCGATACACGATCAAACCGGTTGTGCCCTCCCATGGTTCCGGTCAGCACGAACCGGGTTGGTTCCGGACTCACACTCGGTCCTAATCCGCGCGATCTCATGCCGCTGCCGTCGATGGTAATCCGTAGTGTCGACTGGGCGGTGAACAGGCCCATCCATGAGCAGGACCCCAGCGCCATCGCCGTCAAGGCGACCGCTGCGAGCACAAGGCCCCTCCCAGTTCGTCCCCTCACTGCCGATCTTCGCATCGTGCCACTCCTTGACTACCGGGAATTCAACCACCGTGCCAGGCTGACGCCGTTTGGAGATCGACCTTCTAAGTGTCTACAGAGAGATGAATTGCGTGCGTCGGGAGACAGCCCGCTGGACGACCTTCGAGAGGATGCCGATTTCGAAATTGAAAAGAGATACAGGGCGAATTACGATTTCGTAATCACGATCCCGTGTTTCTTGATCTTGTAGTTGAGCGCCCTCGGGGAGATGCCGAGCAGTTTCGCCGCATCCTTCTGGACCCAGTCGCAGATGCGGAGCGCCTGGAGAATGTACCCCTTCTCCACCTCGGTGAGGTTGAACCCTGCCGGGGATATGTGAATCACATTCGGATCATCCGAAGTCGCCTCACCTACCCGCCGCTTCCGGAACGCGATGTCCAGATCGTTCACGGAGATCTCGTCTCCTTCAGCCATGATCACCGCACGCTCAATGGTGTTCTGCAGCTCTCGGACGTTTCCGGGCCACGAGTGCTCCCTCAGCAGCTCGACGGCCAGCGGATGGAGCCGCTTCACCGGCTTCTTCAGATCCGCGGATAGCTTGCTGAGAAAGAAGCGTGAGAGCGGAACAATGTCTCTCTGCCGGTCACGAAGCGGCGGAATAGTGATGGCGATGACATTCAGCCGATAGTACAGATCCTGCCGAAATCGACCTCCAACCATCTCCTCTTCCAGGTCCTTGTTGGTCGCGGAAATGAGTCGAACGTCAGTCTTGATGGTACGGCTGCCGCCTAGTCGCTCGAACTCCTTTTCCTGGATCACGCGCAAGACCTTTGCTTGCGTAGGCCCGCTCATGTCCGCCACCTCGTCAAGAAAAAGACTCCCGCCGTCGGCCTGCTCAAAGCGACCGATCCGCTGTTGATACGCTCCGGTGAAAGCACCCTTTTCGTGTCCAAAGAGTTCACTCTCCAGCAGCTGATCCGGGAGCGCGGCGCAGTTGACCTTAATGAACGCGCGGCCGGCCCGTTCGCTGTTATAGTGGAGCGCGCCGGCTACTAGCTCCTTGCCCGTCCCGGTCTCTCCGGTAAGTAGTACACTGGCGTCTGAGGAGGAGACCCGTGAGATCATGTCGATGACCGACCGGATGGCCCCACTCTCGCCAACGAAGTTCTCCGGCCTATAGATGATGTCCCGTTCACCTCTCAGGCTCTGCGTCTCATGCTGCAGACGCCGGTACTCAACCGCCCGATGGAGCTTGTGCTCAAGTTCCTCCGACAGGTACGGCTTGTGTAGCAAGTCGTACGCGCCGTGCTGGATGGCCCTGACCGCCTCCTGCGTGGATGAGGCGTCGGCCGTAACGATCCAGACCACCGGCGTGAGCTGTTCCTCGCGAGTGCGGAGTAGCTCCGCCAGGGGTCCGTCCTCAAGCACTGCATCCGCCACCATGACGTCCACCGAGATCCGCTCCAGCACTTCGGATGCTGAGCGCAAAGTTGCGACGTCGTGCACGTCCCAGCGGCGCGTTCGAAAATGGCGTGCTACGCGACGGCGGTGCTCGTTGTTGGAGTCAAGCACGAGTAGCGTGCTCATAGAGGCTCTCGTGTGCCGGTACAGCCGGGTCCCAATTGTGCCGAATAGTACTTCACTCGGAAGAAACTAACACCTTGGATCACATGTGAGGTGGAAAGGATCGATACATTTTGTTATAACTCTTCAGTGGGATGAATGGGGTGAACGATGATGGCCGACGTGTATGCCTCATAACGTCAGAGAACATCCAGAGCCGGTCCTTTGCTCAGTTGATTGCCGCTGAAAGCGGCGCGGAGTGCATGGTCCGCACGGATTTCCGGAAGTGCGTGACTAGCGCCTCCATGAGCAGCAAGCAGACGCTGGTTATGGTGGACTGCCTCACCGTTCCACTGAACACTGCACTCAACCAGATCCGGCACCTACCGGCCCCGCCGGGATCTCATGTTCACATGGCACTCTTTAACCTCAGCAAGGACGCACCCGTTGACGCGGAGGCTCTGGCTTTGGGGATTCGGGGACTCTTCTATCTGAGTGCGGACCTAACCCACCTGATTAGCGGGATCACCGCCGTTTTCGCTGGTGAGGTGTGGATTCCGCGCAAGCTCCTCGTGGACGCCGCCTTCAGTAATCTGCGGAGCGGCAGATCACCAAAGAGCATCAGCGGACAGTCGCTCACAACACGTGAGCGAGAGATCCTGGCGTTGGTGGCGACCGGTGCCACTAACGACGAAATTGCGGATAAGCTGTTCATTAGTTCCAATACGGTACGTACACATTTATACAATCTCTATAAGAAGCTTGAAGTCCCCAACAGGATGCAGGCAGCCCTTTGGGGCGCGACCAACCTATGACTACGACGTATTACGTATGTGTATGTAATCATCATCGCATATCTTTCCGCTGAACGACTAGGGCACGGATAGTACCAATCCCATACTGAAGCATTATTGTTCATATTAGCTCGGCGGACGTACTATCCCCGCAGATGGGGGAGCGGAGAAGGCTCGAGCGTTTCGGTATTGAGGCGCCGGCCCAGATCCAGGTACACGGCTCAGATCTGGCGGCGGCCTTAGCAGGTCGCACTCGGGATCTGTGTTCCAACGGGGTTTTTGTCTGTCTGGGAGAGATCGACATCCCAATCGGAACACGGGTTCACATGAGCATCGATCTTTCAGTCGAACAGGCTGAGGACGCAGAGCGGCATATCCATCTTGAGGGCAACGGCACCATTACCCGGCGAGAGGACGTCGGGGTAGCAATAGTCTTTGAAAAGGCACTCAAGTTCGGAACCTGACGGCCGGCTGCAACTACTGAATCCTACCCATCTCACATACGCGCCGGTGGAGCCTGTTTCGGCGGCACACCGGACTCTGGAATAGGAGGTCAACCGGAGGGCGCTCAACGCGGGCCTCCATTGGCGAAGCTGTGTTCACGCACGGCCGGCTATTCCGGAAACGCGTATGAGGCACTGATATGGATCCGCGATCCAAGAAGACGTTGCACGTGCGAGCTTCCTCGGGGGGAGGAAAGATGGAGATGAAAAAAGAAGAGTACGGAGCTAATTGGAAGCCCGCCATGCCGTTGCGCTCGGGCAGACGGCGGCGCAAGCTTCTGGGGGTTTACTCCCAAGCCGCGTTCGGTGAGTTGATACACTACGAGCGGGCCCGTTCGGATCGAACCGGCGAAGAGCTTTCTCTGGTGATCTTTGGTTCATTGTCCGGTCGTGCTCGGCGCAACATCTTGCCTCTGATCAACGGTCTTCAGCGAAACGTCCGCACCACCGAC
>CAYTGY010000178.1:0-7213 GCA_964437265.1 uncultured Spirochaetaceae bacterium
ACCGCGACTTGTGCGAGGAGATCGCGACAGAGCCGTAGCCGGGCGCGCTGACAATCACGTCGTACCCGAGTCTGATGGAGGGAATCGCGTCAAACGCGAACGAGCCGTCCGAGCCCGAGCGGACGGTGTATTGCTGGTCACGCGAATCATTGGTGTTGACCACGGTAATGGTTGCCCCGGAGACCGGGGCCCCGGTGGCGCGGTTGCTCACCGAGCCGAACGGCTGTACCGGAGCCTCAATGTGGAAGGGCCGTCCGGAGTGCCGCCAGATCAGGTACCACCCGGTGGCCGGGACGTCGTGGTCTTCCCAGATGTGTACGTTGGTGCCGTCCGTTACGCTGCGGCCGGCGGTGCTCAACACCTGGCCGGTGGAGGTGTAGATCTTGAACCGGTCTCCACCGGTGTGCTCCAACCGGAACCGCTGGTTGTCTCTGTGCTCATTCCACCCAACAGTGACGTTGGTGCCGTTTGCCGTGCCGCCGCCTTCCACCTGGAGACAGCCGCCGTTGGCCGGGACAATGCTGTACCAGCCGTCGCCAAGTGCCTGGAACTGGTAGAGCCGGTCCCACATCTCTCCCTCTTCAAAGTGATAGAGCGCCAGATTCGCTCCCGCGCGATACGAGGGGTTGACCCCCGGCAGGTCCAGGTATCCCTGGTCCGTTCCGTATGCCGCGGCCGATTGAATATAGAAGAGGCTCCGCGGGATCTCGATCTGCGCAAATGCAGCGCCCGCCACAAGGGCCGCCAGAATAGTGACGGCAATGACACGTCGATTCATGATGTCTCCTACGCAAAGGTGTGTGAACGTTGGATGGTATCGGAGCAACGCGGATGTCGTTTCCGCGCACACCACAGCTACCTCCAGTGTAGTCCACGGAGAGATGGAGTGTCTACCTAAAGTGAAGTATTTGGCGATAAAGGAACTATTTTGAAGCCGACCGTCCCGTGCGAGGCCGCCGGCTACCGCCCGAGCGCGTACACCACTCCGGCTGAGACGGTTGGTGTGGCGGCGCTCCCGTGGGCATACACCAGGCTCCGGAGCACCACCCAGCCGTAGCGCAGGTGGAATTGGAGGCGGTGCCGCTCGCGCACCTTCACGCCCAGTCGTGTTTCCGCGCGGAGCTCCATCTGAGCGGCAAGGTCCACGCCGGCGATCTCCGCGGCGAACAGGACTGGATTGATGACAAGCCCGCCCCTGGCCAGGACTCCAAGATCCCACGTTACGGGCCGATCTGCGATCAGGTGCCGATGCACGCCCAGCTCCGCACCGCCCACAACGGCGGCGCACGGCACCGGCGGGTAGATAGGTATGTGCGCCTCCAGCACCCCCGCTACGCTTGCCGACGCGCGACCCCACTGTGTCACTACGCGCTCTACGCTGAGCCCCGCGCCGGCGGAGACCGGTGCCGGGGAGACCGGATAGAGCATCTGCGCAAAGGCCAACGCCGGGGCGGCGATGAACGCGACTCCCATTACCATCATGACGAGCGTTGGTTTCATGGCACCGTGACTCCGGCGGTGATCCCGGCGTGGTCTGATCCGGGGATGGAAAACGTGTGGTAGTGCGCAGGCCGTACGTCACCGGAGACCAGGACGTAGTCGATGCGTCCTTTGGGGACCAGCGGCGAGCCGGCGGGCCACGAGTAGGCGTACGGGTTCTCTCCCGCCACGGCGGTGTCTACCACCCCCGTCTCCGCTATGCGCCGCATGGCGGGATCCGGCGGGAGCGTGTTGAAGTCGCCGGCGATGATCACCGCATCCCCGGTCTCTCCGCTTCCGAGCGGTGCACGCAGCCGTCCATTGCTGATGTGGCCGGCCAGAAGATCGAAGAACGGCTGCCGCTCTTCCTCTGAGAAGAAGAACGGCGGGACAATGTGGATACCGATCAGCGTGAACGGCGTCTCTCCCGCCAAGAATCGAAGCGTGGTAACCGGGATGCTGATCATTTCGAATCCCGCCGTGATGGGCACATAGGTGACCCCGGCCGCGCCGCCCACCCGCTCTGCGACGGTGATGGAAAACGCGCTCATCTCACAGGCAACCTGATGCACCGCGTACCCGGCCTCCTCCAGCACCGCCACGTCGACGTTGCCCCCGGCAACCGCCTCGTTGATCACCATCACGTCTGCATCGGCCTGAAGCAGGCTCACGGTGATCTCCGCCGGAGCTCCGGTGTTGGACGCATTCAGGTTTGCGGTGGCCACCACCAGATCCGCCGTCGCCCGCTCAAAGGGATGCGAGCAGGAGAGGAGGACCGCCGTTAGTGCGGCCGCAAGCATGACTCGGTGCAGTCTCATGGGGCAGTACTATACCGCAAACCGGCGTTGTGGAGTGATCACCGGTGCCGATCATGGTATACTTCGCGTATGCCCACCCGCGTATCAGTGGCAATTGATCTGGACCGCGAGCTCCTCACCGCGGACGACTTCCTTGACTGGCTCACGCCCGAGCGACGTGCGGATCTCATTGATGGGGAGGTGTTTGTGCACTCACCGGTTTCGATCCGCCACGCGGATCTACTCAACTTCGTTGATGGTCTCATGCGGAGCTATATCGATCGGCACCGGCTGGGCAAGCTCTACCGTGAGGTGGTTGCGGTGCGTCTGGCATCTCGCAACGTCTTCCTTCCTGACCTTGCCTTTGTCGGCGAGCAGCGGCAGTCGATCATCCGGGAGAACCACATAGACGGCGCTCCGGATCTGGTGGTGGAGGTGCTCAGCAGTCGAACCGCGGACCGCGATGTTGGGCCAAAGTTTGCCGAGTATGAGCAGCACGGTGTGGCCGAATACTGGGTGCTTGACCCGGAGACGCTCGCCCACCGGTTCTACCGTCGTGACGGTGAGATCCTGGTTGAGTACGCGGACGGAGAGCCGGTGATTTCCTCACGTACCGTCACCGGTTTCTTTGTACGCCGGGCATGGCTGGACCCCGCCAGTCTGCCGTCTATCTCAGACTCGCTTCGCGAGCTTCTACAGGCGTGATGCGGTCCATGTCTACGCCAGATGCAGCGCGTAGCCCAAGAAAAAACTGACGCTGCCACCAATGACAAAGAGATGCCAGAGCACGTGGCTGAACGGGAGCTTCTTCCAGGCGTAGAAGATGATCCCCACCGTGTAACAGCCCCCGCCAATCAGCGTCCACACCGCGAATCCGGTGGACGTGGATGCGATCATCGGCCGGAACGCCACCACGATCAGCCAACCCATCGGTAGATAGATGAGGTCGGTCAGGACCGACGGCTTACGGACAAACACCGTCTTGATGAGAATCCCGGCAATCGCCAATCCCCAGATGATGCCAAAGACCACCCAGCCCCAGTTGTCACGCATCGCGATGAGACAGACCGGCGTGTAGGTGCCTGCGATGAGGACAAAGATGAATGCCTGGTCTATCACCCGAAGGACATCTCGGACGCGCGGCAGTGCGGCGAAGCCGTGCATCACCGCCGAAGACAGGTAGAGCATGATCTGTGTGGCACCGTAGATGCTGAAGGCGGCGGTCTTCCACCCGGAAGGCTCGTCGGCCGCAAGGACCAACAGCACGATCATCCCCGCGATGGAGAGCCCCGCGCCCATCGCGTGCGTGATGCTGTTGAATATCTCCTCAATTGCGCCGCCGGACTCGTAGCGGATCTCCGACGGCTTGATCTCATGCGGGACCGACTCGGCTGTACGCATGCGCGCAATGATACCGGGACCGGCACGGCTCGGCTACCGGTGGTGGTACGCGTTCTCTGTTGACTTGCTGTGTTCTGATTATTACAATAGCATACATGCGCGTCGCGATGGATTCCGACTGCCTCATCAAACTGACCAAGGCAGGTCTCAAAGAGACGGTCTGCGGCGCGTGGCAGGTCGATATTCCCGAGCTGGTCGAATACGAGACGGTCCGGCAGGCTCCCGATCTCCCGGATGCACGCCGAATCGGTCGCAATATCGCGGCGAACCGCCTTTCGGTGCAGCCGGGGAAGAGCGGCGGCGAGCGCGGTGAGGACGAGGTGTTGGGCCTGTTCCACAGCGGCCGCTACCACGCGATTGCCAGCGACGATGCACGCTTCATCCGGACGCTCA
Source organism: uncultured Spirochaetaceae bacterium (assembly GCA_964437265.1). GTDB lineage: Bacteria > Spirochaetota > Spirochaetia > DSM-27196 > SLST01 > CAYTGY01. The sequence continues at coordinate 4,071 of CAYTGY010000178.1, forward strand.
GGGTACTCGGCATCCCGTTCGCCGTTCCGTCGGTTATTGTGGTGCACCTGTGGCGCGAGGGGCGGCTCTCGCGCGAGTCCGCAGAACACGCGTTACGTGAGCTACGCCCGTATGTGAACCCGGACCAGTACGCTGCGGCAGTGCTCATGCTTTCGGAGAGGAGCGGATGAAGACCAAAACACTGCGAGTAAGCGATGAGCTGATAGATGCGCTCCGCGACGTTGGCCGGGCAGAGCACCTGGAAGAAGCGCAGGCGATGCGCAAGCTGCTGCGCATGGGGTATGAAGTGTATCTCGCCGAACAGTATCGTGCCGGCCGGGTGTCGCTTCGCCAGGTGGCACAGCGGATCAGTAGGTCGCTGAGTGAGACACTCGACCTGATGGCACGGATGGGCATTCAGGGCAACACCGGTGCCGACGACACGCTGGCATCGCTGCGTTCGCTCCGGCAGGGCGGCGAGTGACGGCATATTCACGTAGATGCAAATTGTGTACGGGACGGCTTGCCCGAAGGGTGAGCGTTCATGAACGTGAAAGGAGTTGGGGTGCAGCGGTTCACATCGATGGCGCAGCTCGGTGAGATGATCGGGCGGGAGCGCAAACGGCAGGGGATTACCCAGGAAGCCGCCGCCGGGCTCTGTGGCGTGAGCATTCGCCTGTTCGTGAGCACCCCTGCGGATCGGGTATGAACGTCTCGTAGCTGAAATCGACCAGGAGAGAGCGGACAGGTACTTTGCCAACCTTCTGCCGGAAGGACCCGGGAGAGAGATTCTGTGCCGACAGCTCGAAATCTCTCCGGATAACAAATTCGAGCTCCTCAGGGCAATTGGGCGTGAGTGCGCCGGGGCGCTAGTGATCGTGGAGGAACTGGGTGAGCCCACCGACGCCGGGTACCAGGAGATTGGCAACGATGCGCTCAGGAAGCTGATTCGCACACGACCGGCGCTACCGCTCCTGCGCGACGGTGAGTACGTGCGGTTCTCATTGGCGGGATCGGTCAGCAAGTGGGCGCTCGTCTTTGACCGCGGCAGGTTCTTCTGGCCGAAAGGGCGGGCGGTGTCGACGCACATCCTCAAGGTGTACGACCCTCGATTCTCCCACGGAGCGTACAACGAGGCGTTATGCAGCGTCGGGTTGCTGGTCAGTCGTCCGTTCTCTTCTCACGTGCGTCGTTGGGCTTGACTGTTCCCCAACGGCATCCCGTAGACTCATCTCGAGTGTTGTGGAGGTGTCCCTATGACTATCAGCGAAGTATGCGAACGCACCGGACTGACGAAGAAAGCTGTTCGGCACTATGAGTCGCTCGGACTCATCAGCCCCGAAGTCTTGCCCAACGGGTATCGCGCCTACGGAGAACAAGAGGTCCTGCGTCTAGACCAGGTCGCCCTTCTGTCGCAACTCGGGTTTCGATTGGCGGAGATAGCGGAGATAATTGATGCCCCCGATGCCGCTGACGCGAGAATCCGAGCGCGAGTTCAGGTCCTCAAACAGGAACGTGAGACGCTCAATGTCTCTACGACGTTGCTCGATGATATCGTCAACCGGGACCTAAGCCTCTCTGATCTCCAAGCACATCGTCGGGAGCTCTTGAAGTCCCTCGGGGACAAGCCAGGATTCCTGATCGACAGACTCTCGCTACTCTTCCCCGGCGGTCTGGGCAAAGTGATTGGGATCGCGTTCGGTCACTTGATCGACGATCACCTGCAATCTGACGATGCCATCGAAGCGTGGCGGTCACTCATCTCGGATCTCGATGCCCTTGATCCCGTCGAGATTCCCAGTGCCGTCGCACAGTGGGTGCAGCAAGCGCCCGATAGCGACTGGATGCGCTCCCGAGTGAAACACTACAAGGAGCAATATGCTCAGGACTACGACACATTTGCCGGAGAGAAGCTCAAGGACGTACACGAGTATCTCTCTTCCGTGTCCCCCGAGGACCGGAAAGCCACCATCGATCGTTCGCGCGCTATCGCCGACTTCTTTGCCGGGCCGGCAGCCGAGGTCGGGCGAGTGATGCAGAGATACCTGCCGCGGTTGAGTGATAGCTACCGCCGGATTGTGCAGCATCAAATGCGGCTGTTCAATGAGAATCCCGATCTGATGAACCAGGTTGCGTCTACCGACGAGTAACCCCGAAAGGACGCTGCATAACACATATAGGGCCTCCCCCCGTCCAGCGCGCAAACGACCCCGGCCCTGTTTTTTCTCTTTGCAGGGCTCGGCGGCTGAACATGAACTCTCGTAGCGCGTGGAACGGTCCGACTTTCGTTCAATGGCGGAGTTGCGTGCAGAAGAAGCTTTCGCTTCTTCTGCCCATATCGAGAGTCACCGCATCGGCGCCACAGGAGAGATCACCTGTCGGAAAAAGAGCATCGAGCGATGGCGTCCAGTTATGCTCCGGGTTTTCTCCACGCTGCCTCCCAGGAATCACATCAAGGAAGCGAAGAACTTCTGCCAATCAAAGGGTGTCCTCCTCTTCAGTACCATGTAGGCGGTGCGGCCGAGTCTCTGGGCCCCGAGTACTCTCGGGAATGATCGACAAGCTCTTCGCCTTCCCATACTTGCTGACAAGCTTCTGATGCCAAGCCTTCGCTTCCTCGCTCTCGCGAAGGAGGAGGCAGGCCGCCTCACCGAAAGCCCACTTGAGGTGGGCGTTGCCGATCTTGTTGTTCTTACCGCCGGTCCGCTTGCCGGCCGAGGGGAAACGGGCGATGTCGCCGATCTCATAGAGGATGGTGAACGCGAGGGTCTTCCCGATCCCCGGAATCGTGCGCAGCAGCTGCACGGCGACCGGGTCGTGGCTCCTGGCCTGCTCGGCGATCTGCCGCTCGACAAAGAGGATCTGCTGGTGAAGCGAGTCCAGCAGATTCGAGTCGACCTGGATGCTTGCAGCCACCATCGGATCTTCGAACCGATCGGCCAGCCCTTCCCGGTTGACCGCGCGGTCAATGCGTTTCTCTCACCGCCGGAAGGTTGTACTGGTGGCGGGTGTTCTGGATGTGCGCCTGCAGCTCCGCATGCCGGCGAACCAGATACCTCCGTCGGCGAAGCAGGTCTCGGGTCGACCTCATCGCTTCCGGGTACGCGTACGCCTCCGGCAGCATCCCACTGCGCAGAAGCTGGGCGATCTTCTCGCTGTCGATC
>CAYTGY010000179.1:0-7189 GCA_964437265.1 uncultured Spirochaetaceae bacterium
ACGGGAGTCTCCGCCTCCCCCGTTCCGCCTGCTACGGCGAATGCAGCGATCAGCAGCGTCAGAATTGATACGATGATTGTTCTTTTCAAGATGGACTCCTTTTCTGGTGTAGCCAGACCTCGGAAACGTATTACTAAGTGATACGAGCGTCAATACGTACGCCCACCTCGGAGTCTATCTTTCGATGCAATGGACTACGATGGCCCGTCCTGGCAGATCGAGAGGCTACTCCTGTTCACGCTGGGGCTATACGCCTGACTCGAGATCGGCTTCGAGGTGAGCATGGATTCGGCGCAGCTCGGCAAGCCGTGTCTCGCTTGCCTGCCAGCACCCCCGGGCGTTTGTCTCGAGAAGACGCTCCACGACTTCCAGAAGCGCGTAGGGGTTGTTGATCCGGACGCGTTCTCGCATCTCTTCGTTCAACACAAGGGTATCTGCCGCCTCGTCGAAGAGCTTCGTGTCGATCTCGCCGGTCATCGCAGCGAGTCCGAGCATATTCTCGAAACGGTTCGCGATCTGTTGACCGCCGTGATGAGTGGCGCTGAGAACGCCGTCGATCCATCGAGGGTTGAGCAGGCGCGACCACACGCCTCGCTCGACCGCGCGATGGAACCGCTCGGTTCGCGTCTTCCCTTCGTACGTGTCGGATACCAACAGATCGGCCTGTGTTCCGGACAGCTCCTTGACCGTGCGGGCGAGGCCGCCGTAGAACTCATAGAAGTGATCGAGATCGGTGATCTCGTAGTCCCTCGAGCTCCTGATCTGGCTCACCAGCTGCACGCGAGAGAGGTTCGCTGCGAGAAGGTCCGGCCGGGCCACACCGTAGTGGTTCCGGGAGTACACGTACTGCAGCCGGTCCTGGTAGTGCGCTACCAGATCGGTCTCGTCCTTCCATTCTGAACCGTTTACAATACCAGTGAGACCCGTTCCGTACTCGGCGGTCTGCGGACCAAAGAGCCGCGCTGTCGCGAGCTCGCGAGAGACCACTTCCTCGACGCCGGAGGCGCGAAGTGACTCTCTGATCGCTTCGGCGTGCTCGTTGATCACGTTCCGGCCCTCTTCCGCGGAAGCAGCGAGGTCAACCGCGTCGTGCAGGACGCCGATGAGGTTAGGAAACAGATCGCGGAAGAAGCCCGACATCTGAATCGTGACGTCGACGCGGGGCCGTCCCAGTTCGTCCACAGGAATGAGGGCGAGGTCGGTTTCCCAAAGACCGCGATCAGGACCGAACCGAACGCCGAGGTAACGGAGAATCTGTGCCACCGTTTCGCCATGGGTCTTCGTGGTCTCCAGACCCCAGAGAACAACCGCGACGCTCGAAGGGTATTCGCCGTGCTGTTCGACGTAGTGCCGCAGCGTCGTCTCCGCGATCTCGGATCCTCGCCGGATTGCCGACGGCGTCGGCGTCGAGCGGGGATCGAATTGGTACATGTTCCGGCCGGTCGGAGCAACCTCGGGAGTACGGGTGAGATCGCCCGCCGGCCCTGCCTCCAGGTAGCCGCCGTTCAGCGCCTTCAGAAACGAATCGATTTCGCGGTTGGAGGTTACCACGTCAGTGTTAAACGGCGTCGCGGGATCGCCTGATCCGACGGATCGGATCTGTGCAGCCAGGGTCTCCGCCTCTGCCGTGGTAAACGCACGGCCGATGGTGTGCATGCGGCTCGGAATCAACGCGCTCGACAGTTCCACAAGCTGATCCTCGAGCTCCGCAACGCTCCTGACCTTCAGGCCCGCTTCGGTCGCAGCCGCTGCGATGTCGGCTTCGATGTCGGGGAGGCGATTCGGGTCGGTGTGCCGCGCCTCGTGGTGCTCCGACAGCAGGGCTCCAAGAGCTGTGAGTCGGCCGTGGCTTTCCGCCCGGGTGTAGGGCGGCTCCATGTGGCTTATCATCACCGCGTGGCTTCGCCGCTTGGCGATCATCGACTCTGCCGGATTGCCGCAGTAGTAGAAGTAGAAGTGCGGCACCGACCCGGGAAGAGCGTCCGGGAAACAGCTACCGGATGGAGCGGTTTCCTTTCCCGGCAGGAACTCAAGGGTGCCGTGTGTACCGATGTGAACCACAGCGTCGGCGTTCCAGACCTCTTCGAGCCACCGATAGAAGGCGACGTATTGATGATGCGGCGGAACCGACGTGTCGTGGTAGGAGGCGGCGTTGGGAGCATCTCCTTTTCGCGACGGTTGCAGGCCGATCAGACAGTTCCCGCGCTCGAGAACGGGAAGCACGATCCGCCCGCGGCGAACCATGACGCGGCCGGGCGGACGGCCCCATCTGGCGCGTACCGTTTCGGAAGGCTCCACGGGGAGCAGTGAAGCAGAGTCTGCGTCGATTTCGATGCCGCCAACGGAGCCGGTGAACGCCGCGCCGTTGAGGACTCCGTTGGCGGTGAAGGAGGCGCGCAGCTCGGTGGCGCTCCACGGTTCGGTGTCGTACCCCGCCGCCGCAAGAGCTCGCGTGAGCGCCGCGATCGACTTGAAGGTGTCCAAAAACGCGGCTGCCCCAAGACTGGCCTCACCGGGCGGGTAATCGTACATGATGAGCGCGATACGCTTGCGGTCGTTTGGGGTTCGGCGAAGCCGCGCAATACCCTCGAGCTTCCCGCACAGACGCTCAACGCGCTCCTCGATGAGTGAAATCCTCCCGAAGCCGTCACCTTTGTCCGCCTCAAGTGCGCCCACCGGGATCGTTTCGAACGCGCCGTCGAGCTCCGGCAGAAAGAGATGGAGCACGAACTCGCCGGGCTTGATCCCTCTGGGATCCTTGCGCCAGGTATCGATAGTGCGCTTTGCGATGAAGAAGGGGTGAAGCAACGGCAGATCGAAAGCCCTGAGGACATTCGTTGCCTCCTCCGCTGCACCCCCCATAGGTCCTTGTCCGAGTCGGAACCCCATGAGCGAGACGACCGCGTCGATGCGAAGCCCACCGTCGGATCCGCGAACGACCGATTCGAAGAACTGGCGGTTCTCGCCGGTCAGCCGGGGCATCGCCATGGGCAGCACGTTGAGTCTTCGCTCCAGGCGCTTCACGAGCGCCGCGGTGGCCGGATGGAGATTCGCTGGATAGGTTCCGGGCGAGAACAGCACCGCTACCGCCGCACGGCCCTCGATCCACCCCTCGGCCTCGCGGTACGCCTCGAAGGAGTCGTAGATGCGATCGGTATCGGGAACCATGATTACCGCCCGGTCTATCGTTTTCGGCGGCTCGGGTCGCGGCAACGCGCGGCGGCCGCCGTACTCCCGGCCCACGAGCGCCAACAGCGATCGAAGATTGCGTTTGTCCGCGAATCGCCAGTACATGCCGATCCAGAGGTAGTTGCGGAGATCCCGAAGCGGTCCAATCGGTATGGCCTTCCCGAGCTTCTCCAACCGCTCGATCATCCGCACCATATCGCCGCGTCGGGTGCCTGATCGCTCCGGGTGTTTGCGACCCCGCGTTCCACCGCCCATCATTGCGCCGGAAAAGGAGCCCAGACGCGTGACACCACGGATTTTCCTCGAGCTGGCGTTGACCACGACCACCGCGCCGGCGAAACCTTCCAGTTCGACACGCAGTGCCTCGACGAACTCTTTCTCGGCTCCCATCAAATCGAGCAGTATCATGTCACTTCCCGGTATGTCGGCGAAGACCGAATCCCAGGATGCTCGGGAGAACGAGTCGGATCCTACGTAGTGCAACCGGGACTCAAGCCACTTCAGGTCGATCCCGAGATCGGTTCGGCCCTCTACCGCGTCTGTTAACGCCGCGAGAGCCGACGCGCCGACGGCGATGCACGTGAGTTTCATGCGGCCCTCCTAAAGTCGAACGTACTCGGCACCCAGGAGGCCGGAGAGTTGCCGCCCTGCGCCCACTTGCACCCACGGGTTCTCCGTGTCGATCCACACGAACCGCGTTCCGGTCGCTCTCGCCGTTCTTGCTGCGCTGGCGAGTCGTGGGCTGACGGGGCCGTGGTTCGCGCTCTCTGCATCGGCCGCCGGACCGGCAGGGTAATCGCGCCCGTCAGTGACGAACACTACGACCGGATCGGCGTTGGGGTCCTTCATCGTGATCCTCCGTGACACGAGGCAACCGGCGCGTATGGCTTCCGCGAGCGGTGTTCTTCCCCCTGTTGGTATGTCTCTGAGCAATCGGTGCGCCAGAGTTACGCTCCTCGTCGGAGGAAGCACAACCTTAGCGGCCGCTCCCTGAAAAGAGATCATCGCCACGGTGTCCCGCAATCGATACGACTCGCCGAGCAGAGAGAAGACTGCGCCCTTCGCTAGGGCCATACGCCGTGCACCGGCCATGCTGCCCGACGCATCAACCACGAAAACGATATGCCCACCCGAACGGCGCACGCGGACCTTCTCGCGCAAGTCTTCGGGACGCACGAGTCGCTGCCCGCTTCCCGTCGACACCCAACGAAGGACCGCCGCGCGCAGCGTAGCGTCAACGGCAAGGTCGCGAACCGCGCCGTCGGTATGGCGAGAACGAACGTAGCGTCCGGATCGATCGTCTGACACGTAACGAAGGCGCCGCCCGGCTCCGGGTACTCGCCCTCTACGGACCCGCCGGTCGAAGGCGCCGCGCCATGGATCGGGCACGAGGACATTGGGGGCGATCTCGAAGACACGGCTCGGCGGCGCCTCGGTCTGCTGCGCGCGTAACGGACCGAGCGGCGCTGGGGTGTCGGGCGTTCCGGTTCCCGATGTCGGCGGACTCGTCCAGAATGCCGCAGATCCGGGGGCGTCACCGACACTCTGGTGCGGCTCGCCTCGCGCATCGCGATTCGATGACTGCTCCGGCGGTTTTGCCTCCTGCGGAGCGGGGCCGCCGTGGCGACGCCCCGAGGGTGTCGCGTTTCGCGAGCGGTGCGCCAGAGTGAGGAGCGCCGCTTCCTCAATGTCTGCCGATTCGATTCGCCCGCGGCCATCCAGGGCCGCGAGTGACCGAGCCACCCGGACCGTGAGGATCTCGCCGCGATGGCCCGCGGCGCACGCGGCAGTCGCCGCGGTGGCAGCAAGCAGGCAATCACGATCCGTAGGACGAACGGCGGGAAGCATGCGGCGCGCCGCGTATACGTGCTTGCGGAGAGAACTCTCGGCTTCTTCGTAGAACGTGCAGAATCCGGCCGGATCAGAATCGAAGGCGAGACGTCGCCTCACTATCTCGGCTCGCTGCCGAAGATCCTTCGGGCCCGACACGAATACCGCCATGCCGAAGCGATCGGTCAACTGGGGGCGCAGACCGCCCTCTTCCGGATTCATCGACGCAACCAGGGTGAACCGTGATCGCGCTACCCGCGAGACTCCCTCACGTTCGATGCGCAGAAACCCGGTCGCGGCTGCGTCCACCAGTCTCGTGGCCAGCGTATCGGAAAGCAGGTTCACCTCGTCGATGTAGAGGATGCCTTTGTCGGCCCGCTCGAGAACACCCGACTGAAAGGCCCGGCGGCCGGTGCGAAGCGAATCGGCAACGTCGAGGCAACCGGTCAGCATCTCTTCCGACGCCGAAACCGGGAGATTCACAAATGGGACAGGGGCAACCAACGCCGCGGTGGATCGTGCAAGCGTTGACTTTCCGGCCCCCTTCTCCCCTAGAAGAAGCACTCCGCCGACCGCCGGATCAACGAGACAGACGAGCAGAGAACGTTTCGCCGCATCCTGACCGACGATCGCGGAAAAGGGAAAGGTCACGTTGTGCTCCCGAAGCGCATGAGGACGCTATCGAGGCGGCCGGGATCATCGTCGAAGGGGTCGGAGCGAAGACGGTGCGGCAGTACAAGGCGCGCCGCTTCCAGCAGATCAACGCGAGCCACCGCATCTCGAGCTCGAAACGCCGCCAGCGATCGTGCGGCCTTTATCATGTTGATGTCCGCCCGATGCCCGTCGACCTCCGTTTCTACGGCGATCTCGGTGGCCAGATCGATCATCTCATCAGGGATCGCGACGTCAAGGAGGACCATGCGCGCGGCCTCGATCCGCGCGCGAAGCTGATCTTCTTCTGCCTGCCAGTTGGCCAGGAAGGCTTCCGAATCGTCTTCGTAGCCGAGCCTGCGGCGAACCACCTCGGCGCGGTCCTGCGGGCTGGATTCACCCCGGATCGGTACCGAAAGGGCGAACCGGTCGCAGAGCTGCGGGCGCAGATCACCTTCCTCAGGGTTCATCGTTCCGATGAGCACGAACCTGCACGGATGCGAGTGCGTCACGCCCTCTCGCTCGATGTAGTTCACGCCCATCGCCGCGACATCGAGGAGCAGATCGACGAGGTGATCTTCAAGAAGATTCACCTCGTCCACATAGAGAATGTTGCCGTGGGCGCGGTGAAGAATCCCCGGCTCGAATCGCTTCTCGCCAGTGGAGAGCGCGCGCTCGATGTCCAGAGTGCCTACCACACGATCCTCGGTAGCGCTCAGTGGCAACTCGACTACCTGTACCGAAGGTAGCAATGTGGCCAGCGCTCGCACCGCGGTTGACTTCGCAGTGCCCTTCTCACCGGTCAGGAGCACTCCGCCGATCCGCGGATCGACAACGTTGATCACGAGGGCGAGCTTGAGCGCATCCTGTCCAACGATCGCGGAAAAGGGATAAGAGGCGGCCGCTTCCATCACAGCACTGCTCCGGCGTCGCGTATCTCAAGCGTCACCATGCAAGCCCTGTCGAATAAGGTATTGGAGAGTCGATGCGCCGTGGATCTACACATAGTAGACGTACTTCCTGAACTTTTCTGCTCTTGGGAAGGCAATGGCTCCTGCAGGACAGCGCTTTGCGCAGCGGGAGCAGAGCAGGACGCAGGACGCAGGATTCTCAACGACCGCCTTTGCAGGTTCTCTTCCAAAGACGCCTTTGGGACAGAATGCAAGGCAAACGCCGCAGCCGGTACAGAGCCCGGCGTCAATCCTGGGGTGCCAGGGTATACTCTCCCGGGGCTGAGTATAGCGGCGACGGGCACCCAGCTCTCGCATCATGGCTCGTCGTTTCTCCTTCGTGCCCAAGGCGAACACTATGCCGCTCTTGACGCGCAATCCAATGGGCATGTTCATGTGATCTCTTCCTCCTGTGTGGGGCGTTCGTGGCTTCGCCGCGGATACTGATGAGACGTTACCGTAGACAGGACTCCATCCTTGAGCAGCATCACCCGGTCGGCGAAAGCGTGCAGACAGCGTTGATCGTGGGTCACCGCGACTATCGAGGTCCTTCGCTCGTTACGCAGGAA
>CAYTGY010000180.1:0-275 GCA_964437265.1 uncultured Spirochaetaceae bacterium
TCAAAGCCGCCGAGCGTAATGATCGGGTCATGGAGGTAACCTTCAATCAACGCTACCGGCCGGACGCCGCAACGCTCAAGCGGTTTGTTGATGAGGGTGGCGTGGGTGAGATCTATCACGCAAAGGCGCGATGGCTTCGCCGGTCAGGGGTTCCCGGCGGCGGCCTGAAGTGGTTCAGTAACCGGGAGCTGTCAGGCGGCGGTCCGCTGATTGATCTGGGTGTGCACATGCTGGATCTGGCGCTACACGTCATGGGTGAGCCTAAGGTGCACGCG
>CAYTGY010000180.1:285-7175 GCA_964437265.1 uncultured Spirochaetaceae bacterium
ACGTAGCGGGAATCCCGACGGCCGTTTTGAGGTCGAAGACTTCGCCACCAGCCTTATACGCCTTGAGGGTGGCAAGACCCTGATGCTCGAGGCGAGCTGGGCAACCTACCGTGAAGACGGTGACCTCATGAACCTGATGGTGTACGGAACCAGCGGCGGTGCGGAGATGGCCAGCAAACGTTACGCAACCACGGACAGTCTGCGTTTCTACGTTGACGCGGGCGGCGTCCCGGCGGAGATCCACCCGGAGGTTGAAGGCGTGTCGCGGAAGCCGGGGCATCAGCTGGTGGTTGAGGAGTTCCTCTCGCACATCGCAGGCAATGACTGGGCAAACAACCGCGGGCGCAAAGGCCTGCTCCGCACGTGGATCATCGACGCAATCTACCGCTCCGCGGCGGAGGGCAAGGAGATCACCCTGGGCGAGCTTGCGGAAGACGAAGTAGGCACGTCGACGCGCAGCGCATCATGACGCCACGTGCCGAGGATGCACGCGCTCACTGCTCCAGCGTGCGCCAGTGAAGCGGGTAGAGATCGAAGAGGATCTCATCCACCATCACGGTGATGGACTCCCACGCGTTCAGGTGGCGCGGAACGTAGGAGAAGTCCAGGTCGGACCACCGGTGTGAGGCGCCTGCCACCGATGAGCGGTAGCGGAAGACTACATCGATCTCAGGGCCGACCCAGTCCTCGAGTGCGTGACGTACCGTATCAGAGACGGAAGACGAGTGCTACTCCTGCTTCTGCGAATTGCGTGATCGCCGGGACAGTAAACCCCTGCGCTTCCAACGCGTGGCCGTCCTTGGGAGCCAATCTATAGTAGCTGCCGAAGAGACGAACGCCGGTGCTGAGGTTCCAGAAGACTGCGGTTGAGAGCTCACCGCCGAATCCGCGAAGTCCGGCCACGCTGTCAGAGACCAGGTAGCTATCGCTCTCCGGCGCGAATCCCTGCGCCGAACCCACGGCGAACGGCGAGAGCAGCGCGTCAAGCTCGAACTGCGTCCCAAGGACGCTCAGCGAGATCACCGCCGCGAACCGCCCGCCCACCAACGGGTCGAGCGCCTCAGCACCGTCACTGAACCCCACATCGTCCGGGCCGCCCAGATTGAGGAAGGCGGAGACGCCGGGGCCCAGGTATACGCTCTCAGAGAGCGGAGCACGCACGGCGGAAGTCAGCTGCAGTGAGATCGGTTTGTTGGTGAGACTCAAGTCAAGCGCGGTGTAGATCTCTCTGCCCTGGAACGCGAGTCGTACGCTCCCGCCCGGGTAGACCGAGTTGATTCCTGACGTGACCCAACCGTTGAACGTCTGGGCGCCCGTGACCAACGTTTGGGTATCCTCAGTCTGTTCCATCGCGGTGAGACTCGCATATGCACCAACCGAAAGCTGGGCATACGTCGGGTAGAGGAAGTCGTCGTCTGCTGAGAGCACGCTGTCTGCAACCGACCACGCGTAGGAAGAAAGCGCTGCTCCGCCGAGAAGTGCGGCTTGCATCCAGTGCGTAGCGACTCCGGACGTGTTACGGTGGTATTCGCGCCGCTCCCAATAGGTGTCGGAAGCAGACGGCGTGCCCGCGGAATCGACCGACCGCTGGTTGCCGACCGCCTGCACGGCCATGAGCGCGCCACCGGTTAGGCTGAGCAACATCTGTGCCGGCACCAGCCGCCCGGTGGTCTCGTATCCGTTGTAGATGTAGCCGCCGCCGGGAACCAGCGCCTTGCGAACCGCTTGTGAAGCCGACGTCGTGCGTCGCGGCATCTTGCCCAGCAACAGGAGGTCCTCAACCGAAATCTCAGGCTCAAGCTCGCGCTCCAGGACAATCGACCGGCCCGACGCGAGCCGAACGGTTCCCGCATACGGGTGGTATCCGCCGGCGCGGATCTCTACTTGGTACGACCCCGGCTCAATCCGGTCCAGCTCAAGCGGGGTGGTTCCCACGAACTCGCGGCCCAGGAAGACGCGCGCCCCTTCCGGAATGCTGGATACGTCAAGAAGCGCGTGCTGCTGATCCACTGTGAGCCGGGCCTCGCCAATCCGCACCAGGTCCCCCTCCTGTGGCGCTTCCTCGCCGGCGACCACCGTGCATCGGCAGCCTTCCGCGCTGACCGACTCGGCGCGAAGGTTCGCAATCGGCGTCTCTTCGCGCATTATCACACGCCCGTCGTCGTCGCGAATGAGTGTGACGCGGAACGCAGAGAGCATGGTGCCCTGCCGGACACCGAACGCGCCGCCAAGCGTTGTGTAGACCGCTTGCCCGTCCACCCAGGCCACGTTGCCGCTGATCTGAATGCTCTGCCCCAGTTTGTTTACGAGCTGCGCGACCGCATCAGCGAGATCCTCGTCGCTGCGGACCTGGATGCTCTCCGCGGCCTCGATCGCGGCCTGCTCCACATCAACGAGGCGGACGCTGAGCAGGTATGTGACGAACTCGCTCTGGTAGCGGCTCACCGAGGCGACGAGCACTTTGTCCACATTGAGAACGGCTCCGACCTCAACGGAGGTCTCTGCAGCGGTGAGGCCGGAGAGCTGGACCTGCTGTTCTTCCAGAATCGCGGCTAGTTGTGCTCGTTCCACCAGCTGGAACTCCGGCCGCCTCGCAAAGGCGGCCTGGAGCAACTCCTGCACCGTGTGCGTGACATCATCCGCAACGCCTACCGCCTCAATACTCGCCACAGCCAGCCGAATGGGGGTGGCGCTGAGCGAACCGGTTGTTGCGAGGAGAAGAATACCCAGGATCGCAAGGAATCGTGCACGTGATGGCCGTACGGTATCATTCCACATGTTCCGCCTCCTTCAGCCGGTGATACTCCATGGTACTCCCGATGAAGAGAGGCTGCAACGTGTGGGACTACTCGTAGGGGTCAAGAACCGGAGCGCCGTGGCCCGGCGGTTCGCGCTCAGGCCACGGGCGGAAGTCGGGGTTGGGCTCCGGGATGCGGGCCGCTACGCGCAGTCGCCACTCGTCAAGCGCTGCGTAGAGCCGATCGCGCACCTCCGGAAGCTTGCCGGCAAGATTGGTGGTCTCTCCTGCGTCATGCGCCAGGTCGTAGAGCTCAACGTGGTCGTCCTCATAGAAGTGGATCAGCTTGTACGGGCCGTGCCGGACGGAAGAGCCCGGGGTGCCGCCCTGATTCCCGTAGTGCGGATAGTGCCAGAAGAGCGGCCGGTCAAAGGCCGCCGGCGAGGCGCTTGCGTTGGGAGAGGTCAACCCGCGCCGCAACAACGGCAGCATGGATAGCCCCTCGACATCCGCCGGCGTGTCGGCTCCGGCGGCTTCGGCAAAGGTAGGCAGCAGGTCCACGCTCGAGATAGGCGTTTCGCAGGTCGTCCCCGCCGCCACTACTCCCGGCCATCGAGCCAGGAACGGCTCGCGAGTTCCGCCCTCATACATCCATCCCTTGCCCTCTGAGAGTGGGAGATTGCTCGTCGGTGATCCTTCGGCGGTTGCCAACCCGCCATTGTCCGAGGTGAAGATCACCAGGGTGTCCTCCGCTTCTCCCTCGTCGGCAAGGGCCCGGAGAACGCGCCCGACGTTCTGGTCAAGCGACTCGATCATCGCCGCGTACACCGGGTCCGATTGGATCACCCGCCGAACGATGCGCTTACCTCGTTTGTGCTCGGCCGGGAAGAAGCCGCCCTCCTGAAACGCCTCTTGTGTATCCAGGCTCATCTCCTTCGCTTTGGCCCGGTACTTCGCAATCAGCTCATCCTTGGCCTGGATGGGCGTGTGTACCGAGTAGAACCAGAGGTTGAGAAAAAACGGCCGCGAGCGGTCACGGGAACGGATTAGTTGTTCGGCCTCTGAGCCCAGCCGATCGGTGAGGTATTCGCCCTCCGGGCCGTCGACAAGCGTTGGGAAGCGATACGGGCTGAAGTAGCCGTTGTACGGACTGCCTGCGTGCCACCCGCCGATGTTCACGTCAAAACCCACGCGGTCAGGGTAGTACTGCTCAACACCCAGGTGCCACTTGCCCACGTGCCAGGTCTGGTAGCCCGCCGCACCCAGGAGCTGCGCGGCGTTGGGGACGGAGGCAGGCAGATGGTCAATGTATGGCGCGTCGATGAGCCTACCGCGTGCAGGATGTACGGCGTGTCCCCAGTCGATCCAGTCCGTGACCCCGAGCGACGCCGGGTACCGGCCGGTCAGGATGCTCGCTCGTGTGGGAGAGCAGACCGGGCATGAGGCATAGGCGTCGGAGAAGCGCATGCCGTCTGCGGAGAGGGTGTCGATGTTGGGCGTCTCGTAGAAGGTGCTGCCCTGGCAGCTGAGGTCTCGCCAGCCCATATCGTCAATGAGGATGAGGACGATGTTCGGACGCGCGTGGTCATTCATTGTTACTTCTCCATCGGGGACCGCCAGTATGCCGGTCAGGTCCGGCCGCGTCCATCGATCCGCTCGCGGAGACTTACCAGATCAATACGATGCCGCCGGGCAATGTCGTCCGCATAGCTCTGCCCGGCGGGAACGCCTGCCACAATCCGGAACGTTCGGACCGCTTCTCCGCTTTCCTGTTCTACCTGCGCGCTCAGATTGCCTATGGTGCTTTCTCCGTCGGTGTCTTGATTGAGCTCCTCGACCTCAGCTGCCAACTGGTGCAGGTGTGTGGTCAGCAGGCCCCGGACGCCTAACATTCGTAGACCGGCGAGGACGTCGCGGGCTATTCGAATCGCCTCCTGCGGCCCGGTGCTGGTGAACGGCTCGTTTAGCAGCACAAGGCTTTCCGGCCCGGCTTGATCGAATAACGCAGAGAGCCGCCGTGCCTCGTCCTCAAAGTGCCCTTGATCCAGCTGTGGTTGCTCCTCGCGCGGAAAGTGCGTAATCAACTGATCAACCGGACTGATGCGCGCCTGCGTCGCCGGCACCGGAAGTCCGCACTGCGCGAGCAGTGTCGCAATGCCGAGTGCCTGGGTGAACGTGGTCTTTCCACCGCCGTTTGGTCCGGTGAGGAGATAGATCCGCGCCGCATCATCAAGGCGCAGATCGTTTGAGACAATGCCGGCGGTGCCCGCTTTGGCTGCACCGCGTCTCAGCGCCAGGCTGAGGTTGTAGAGGCCGACGTATTCGCTCCTGCGCTCCACCGGTCCGGCGATCTCCGGAATGCAGAGTGGGAACCCGGCATCTGATAACGACGTGAAAAACCGGTGCGCTCCAACGTAGAAGGCAACCTCAGGGGCAAGACGCTCAAAGACTGCCGCGGAGACATGTGCATATGAGCGCAGCTCACGGGCCACGGGCCGCAGCACGCCCTTCAGTACCTCATCCAGTTCCTGGAAAAGCGGAGCCAGCGGAAGCCGCTCGCGGAACATGCCGGCCTCCGGGTCATAGCCCCCTGAGGTGTGCAGCGGCTGTCGCGCGACGAACTCTCTACCAACGGCCTGGGAGAAGAACCGACCCAGGAATGGTTGCGTCTCGTAACGCTTGTCATTGACCGAAAGCAGCGTTGCCTGCACCGGCCGTAGCTTGTCGTCCAGGTTGATCCCAAGGGTCACGCTGCGGTGGAGCTTTAGTCCCGTTCGCATCTGTGGCAGGGCACGCTCCAGCTCTGTGAACGACGGCTCGCCCGCGCGTTCTTCGAGTTCCTCCGCAAGGGCTACGAATGCCGGTGCCGTGACGCCGGTCCGGCGCAGTGTTCCCTTGAGTTGGTTCACCAGCTCAACGTAGACCTCGAGCTCTCCGAGCCGCCAGATCGCCTCAATGAGTGCGCGATCCGTTTCCTTCGCGGAGCGTGAGAAGACGGTCACCTCACGCATCTTGGGTAGCGAAGCATCCAGGCCGGCGACCAACTCCGGATGGCTGTGCAGGTCGTTGAAGACCGACTGACGGTACCGGATAGTCGCTGGAGCGATTTGCGGGCGGCAGAGAATCTGTTCCACGTGCGTCCTGCTTGTCTCCGGGTGACAGATTGCTGAGGCCAGCTCAGCAACGCCCAGATCAATTCGGGCGTCGCCTGCAAGCTGGAAGCAGCGCTCTTCGTCATGAGTCGTGCAGCGGGGCTGTGGTGAAAGGAGCGAGATCACTGCCACCTGGCCCTACGACTCGAGGTGGGCCTGCAGGAACGGCAGGACGGCGGCGTCAATCGCGACGTCTCCCACCAGCAGTAGCGCCGGAGCGCGCTCATTCCCAAATGTCCGGTAGGTCAAGACGGTGTCGTCTCTTGTGACAATCTGCATATCCATAACCTACGGAATGCGCGCCGTGCGCGCAAGGTGGGCTACACCGTCACCCGCGTCTTCCGGTCCTCCGGCAGCCGATACTCGCGGCCGCCGGAGCGGACGGTGAGCTCGTGACCGTTCTCAGACGCCAGACGGGTAACGTGCGCTATGGAGCGCCCGTACTCAAGGGTGATCTCTATCTCCAGAAGCACGCCTTGGTGACGGATGCGGAAACAGACACGCTTCCACGCGTCCGGGAGCTCCGGATCCAGCTCTATGTGGTCACGGAACAGGTTGAGGCCCGCAAAGGCAGTCAGGACAATGTCAATGGATCCCGCCATCACGCCGCAGTGGATCCCCTCGAGCGTGGTCCCTCCTTGGGTGTCGTAGATGTCGCTCTTCAGACACTCCACAAACCACTGCCATTGGTCGGTCTTGTGCTCATCCAGGTACCGCAGAATCGCGGCGTGAACAATCCAACTCAGCGTGGAACCGTGACTGGTACGCTTCACGTAGTACTCGTAGTTGATCCGCAGTAGTTCGTTCCCGTCGTGTGCTTCGTAGCCCATGAGGCTCATGATGTGCGCCACCTGTTCGGGGGCAAGGAGGTAGAAGATCATGAGCACGTCTGCCTGCTTGATCACCTGGTACCGGTTTGGCGAGTCGTCCTCCGCCTTGAGGATGCGGTCCATCCGGCGCACGCTGTCGTACTTGTGTCGGTACTCTTCCCAGTCAAGTTC
>CAYTGY010000181.1:0-7130 GCA_964437265.1 uncultured Spirochaetaceae bacterium
TTTTCGGCCGCCGGCGGTCAAAACACCGTTTCCACAATTTCGGCAGCAGTTTTTACCAGGTGAACAACGGGAATCGCCGTGCAGTCTCCGTGACCTCCGCGCGGATCTGGAGCAGCCGGGGATCCACGTCTGCGGTGCGCCTGAAGCCGCGCATGAACGCGCTGCGCTCCTTCTTGTCTGAGGGAAGCTCCGAGTCGCGAACGGTCTCCACCACTCGGGCAATCCAGCCGGCGATCCGTTCCATCTCGCTTTCCGTCATGCCGCGGGTGGTGACCAGCGGTGTACCGAGTCGCACCCCGGAGGGATAGAAGGGTGAAGACGGTTCATCTGGAACCGCGTTGCGGTTTGCGTAGAGCCCCGCCACGTCCATGGCGTAGGCCACCTGCGTTCCCAGACCCGCGGAGATGGGAGAGAGGTCCATCACCATGAGGTGGTTCTCCGTCCCGCCGCCTACCAGGCTGAGACCGTGGCTGGTGAGAGCGTTCGCCAATGCATTTGCGTTGTCCCGAACGCGCCGGGCGTAGCTCCTGAACTCCGGCCGCGCTGCTTCCTCCGCGGCTATGGCGATTGCAGCGGTGGTGGCATTGTGCGGGCCGCCCTGCAGTCCCGGGATGATCGCGCTGTCAATGGCGCGCCCG
This sequence comes from uncultured Spirochaetaceae bacterium, assembly GCA_964437265.1. Classification (GTDB taxonomy): domain Bacteria; phylum Spirochaetota; class Spirochaetia; order DSM-27196; family SLST01; genus CAYTGY01. The sequence continues at coordinate 639 of CAYTGY010000181.1, forward strand.
AGCTTGGGATCGCGCGCAAGCCCACGTTCGGTGACCATGATCGCCGCTCCGCGCGGACCGCGCAACGTCTTGTGCGTGGTGGTCGTCACCACGTCGCAGTGCGGCGCCGGCGACGGATGCTCGCCGCCAACAACCAGCCCGGCAATGTGCGAGATGTCCGCGACCAGCCAGGCGCCCACCGTATCCGCGACGCGCCGGAACTGGTCGAACTCCAGGACGAACGGGTAGGAGGTGGTCCCTGCAATGATCAGCTTTGGCTTGTGCTCTCGTGCGAGCTCGAGCATTGCGTCAAAGTCGATCCGTGCCTGGGAGTTCAGGCCATACTGCACTGAGGTGAAGTACGTTCCTGAGAACGTGACGGCGGGATGTCCGTGGGTCAGGTGGCCGCCGCTTCCCAGCTTGAGCCCCATCAGGGTGTCGCCGGGCTCCAGGATGCTGAACAGGATTGCACTGTTTGCCGGCGATCCCGAGTATGCCTGGACGTTTGCAAACGGGACGCCGAACAGGGAGCGGATTCGCTCGATCGCCAGATTCTCGATCTCATCGATGATCTGGTTGCCCTCATAGTAACGCTTGCCGGGGTAGCCTTCGGCGTACTTGCTCGAGAGCGTTGAAGAGAGAACGCTCAGTACCTCCGGAGAACTATGGTTCTCCGACGGGATGAGGCCAATCATCTCTTTTTGCCGTTGTTCCTCGCGCGCGACGAGCTCGTGTACTAGGTCACTCATGGCGACTCCTTCTGCTTGGATGGAGTGCCCGACCCAGACGAGCGGCCGTGGTGGGCTGCCTCAGGTTCCCTTGTGGTTTGTTCCACTGATCTCGTCAGTCACCTAAAGCGGCCCCATCATAGCAGAACGGTCACGCGCCGGCAAGGGCGCGGCGTTCACACTGCCCATGTGGCGGCGCGGTCTCACCTGCTTGCACTCACCGTGGCACGAACGCGCTCCCCGGTACCCCGATCCACAATCTCAGCACGGAAGGAGAAGCGGCCCGCAGAGCGCGCATCGGTGTTTTCCCGTGCAATCTCCGCATTGTGTTCTTCCAGTAACCGTTGATTCGCCGCCTCGACGTCGCGGACTGCCTCTTGCCACTCAGAGCGGTGCCTATCATTGGTAGCCTTGTTCTCACCAAGCGGTACGCGCTGAGTGCGATAGTCAGGCTCGGTGACAATCGCCCACCCAATGGTCAGTCCCGTGGATAGCCCGCCAAGGATGCCAACGAGCACGCCACCGCCTATCGAAAGGTCGTTGTCGCCCAACGCAGCGATGCCGGCGCCGATCCCACCGCCCATGACGGTCCCGAACCACGCCGGCATCCAGACGGCCAAGAATCTGTTGATGCCGGTGCGAACATCTCGGCCGTCGCGAACACGCTCCTCGCGGTACTCGGGGAGGTAGTCCGGCTCGGCGGGTGGACGCTGGTAGCCGGGAAGCGAGCGCGCAGATTCAGCCAGTGAGAGGGGCTCTTCGGGCAAGCCGATCCGCAGCTCGTACGAGTGATCTGCCTCCAGCGTCGCTCGAACCGTTCCCAAGAGCGCAGACTGATCATACACCAGCAGCGTTGCGGAGCCACTCTCAACGGTGGCCACTTGCCCGTATCTAGTTGCGATCTGAACGGGGCTCGACGAACTCGATGGTCGTGTGGAGATGCGTAATGCCGCGGTGCTTCGACTGCCGTCGAGTGCGGCCGCTCGCAGCGTTGCCGTGGGACGCTGCTCAAACGAGTGCGACACCGTGGCGGCGCGTTGGGTCACGTCAAGCGATACCGGAACGGTGGCCGGCTCGAGCCGTGGGTACCGAGTAGGAGGATCTAATCGAACGGACATGGATCGCTCAGTTGTGGTTATAGTCGTTGGTGTGGTACCACGCGAGTCCCCGTCAACAACAACCTGCGCACCGCTTGGGGTGGTGCGGATTGATACGCGGCGGCGCAGTGGCTGCAATGACCGGTTGATGAGCATGTTCCGATTCACCGTCACCTGGCCGCTAAGGTCCTCATACCCGGCAGCAGAAAAGAGATACGTAGCCTCACCGAACGGAAGCTCCAGCGTCACCGGCAGGTCGTTGTACTCATGGTCGTTGATTCGTACCGTAGCGCCTTCGGTCGGCGAGTTGAACGTGACTTGATAGGTTGTGTCGACGTAGATCACGCCTTCAAAGAAATCTGCAACGACCGTTACCTCGTCATTGGCAGTCAACTCAAATTCGAGCTCGAGGAACTGCTCCGGATCATTGCGGTCAAAATACACCTCCAGGTGTTTGCGCCCGACCCCCTCGTCCAAGACCTGCAGATCTGTGTTGGTCGTGGCGCCAAGCCGGTCGCCGTCCAACTCTACCATTGCCCCAAGGGGGATGGTTTTTACGGTGATAGTGCCGGTGAGCATTTGGGAAACCTGCGCGGTCCCGTCTCCGGTGGCAACGCGCCTTGACGACTCGGTGAACGTCACCTCGTGTCGGATGTACCGGTCTTCAGGCACCTCCACCTCCGAGGTGTTGGGCGCAAAGCTCGGTACTTCGACGGTCACCGTGTGCGTGCCCGCCGGAAGTGAAATACGCAACAAATTCGAGCCAAACCGCTGCTCGGTGGTACCACGAAACTCGCCGTTGACGATCACCCGTGCGTCCGGACGGTTTGAGTAGACTTCGATGCCGCTCAAATCCGACGTTTGGGCAAACGAGACAATAGCTGGGACCGTCAGTATCAGAAGAACCATCAGGGCGCGCCACGTTCTCATGCTCGTTCCTCCGTAGCTGTGGTACTTGTTTTGCGGACGATGGTAGTTGAGAAGACTCTGAGTTGCAAGGCGAGAGGCTGATTGACACCCATGCTCCATATCACGATGATGCTCATCACATGCAATCTCTGCGCCCGTACTCCTATTACTACTATCTCAGCTCACTGGCGGCGCGGGGAGCACGAACGCCTGACAATTGATCAGGCCGTACTGCTGGTATCAAGAGGCCCTGCGCATGCAGGGCCTCTTTTTTTTGGTGCGCCCGGCAGGGCGCACCCACTTGGAGGTGGTATGGGTGCAATTGAGACGGAGGTGGAACGGCAGTTCCAGCGCATTGCCGGCCGGGCTGATGAGATCATCCCGGAAGCTGAGCTCAAGGAAAAGCTCAAACGGTCGTTGGAGAGCGGGCGGCCCCTGCGGGTGAAGTACGGAATAGACCCAACCATTCCGCACATTCACATTGGCCATCTGGTGCCGTGCCGGCTGATCAGGGGCTTTCAGGATCTGGGACACACTGCGGTCCTGGTCATTGGCGACTACACCGCCCGGATTGGTGACCCAACCGGGCGTAACGCCGCGCGCCCGGCGCTCTCACAGGACGAGGTCGCGGAGAATATGCACACCTACAGCGACCAGTTGTTTCGCGTGGTCGACCCCTCGGCGGCCGAGGTCGTGTACCAGTCCAGCTGGTTTGGTGATCTGCCGCTGAGTAAGACCATGCGGTTGCTATCGCAGTTCTCAGTTGCGCAGATCATGGCGCATGAGACTTTCCGCACACGGATGGACGCGGGTTTCCGCCTCTCGCTCCATGAGATCATGTACCCCGTACTCCAGGCTTACGATTCGGTGATGATCGATGCCGACGTGGAGATCGGCGGCACCGATCAGCGGTTCAACTGCCTATGCGGGAGAGACCTGCAGCGAGATACCGGACGCGAGCCTCAGGTGGTGGTGACCGTTCCGTTGCTGATCGGATCAGACGGTCAGAAAATGAGCAAGTCGCTGAACAACCACATCTCAGTCGAGTCGACTGCAGACCAGATTGTGGGCAGAGTGATGTCGATCCCCGACTCGCTGATAGAGCAGTACGCCCGGCTGGCCACCGACTGGACCGACGCCAGACGCGAGGCGTTTGTCCAGGAGCTACGGGCCGGCTGCCTGCACCCAATGCAGGCGAAGCTCCAGGTGGCGCGCAGCATTGCTGCGCAGCTTCGCGGTGAGGAAGCCTCGCGGGAGGCCGTCGCGGAGTTCGAGCGCGTATTCAGCCGGCGCGAGAGACCGAGTGCCGTGGAGCGCGTTGAGCTTGCCTCCGGAGAGTACGGCCTCATCGCGCTCCTCTCTGACTTGGGGTTGACCACCTCGAGGAGCGAGGCGCGGCGCCTGGTGGAGCAGGGGGGAGTACGGATCAACGAAGAAGCTGTGGCGGACGTACGAGCTACCATCTATGTCAAGCGCGACGAGCGAACGCTCATCCGTGCCGGCAAGCGTGCGTTCGTTGAGGTCATAGGATCATAGTCCGGATCTCTGGAGTGTTTTGGTGACTCCTGCATTGGTACGGCATGGCGGGCCGGCGATGTACTCCATCCGCACCTCCGCGGGGGTGACATGGATCTCCGTCAGGCTACGCGTCTCGCCGTCTTCCCGGTGCGTGCACACTGAGTACGGTCCGGCGGCCGGCAGGTGGCTTTCATGGTAGGCGCGAAGCTCCTCGAGCGACGGCGTGTCTCCCACCAGCTGCCGGTACGTCTGCCTGCGTGCGGCACAGACGTTCTCCGTGTCGAACGAGGAGGAGGTGAGCGGTGGGGTCGCGGCCACTTGCTCCAGGTGGTAGCCGTCCCATTGCCGGACGCACGGTTTGGTACCCGGGGCCATGACCAGAAGCGTGAACGGCGCATACCTGCGGAGATCATCCCGTCGGAGCTGCGTCTCTACGCGTCCAACATCCGCGGCCGAGGCATACCGCAGGACCAGCAACCCACGGCTCTGCCGCACCGGAGGTGTCCGCGACTCCTTGCCGCGTGGATACCGGTTCAACAGGCACAGCGCCACCCCCTCGCCGTTGACGGATATCCAGGTTCCGCCGGCGTCAGTATCAACCGGCGCCAAAACCGGGACGCCGTCTATCTCATGCACCTGCGGCGGTTCGGCGTGTCCCCGGCTGTAGAGCTCATCCCGGTTCATGAGGAGCGAGAATCCGCCGTCGGTTTGGCGCCAGGTTAGCGTGCACATTACCGCGACTGCGCGTTGAGGTGGCGAATCGTGGAAGGCGCGATCCCGAATCCTTCCGGGGGTGTAACGCCACCCTGGCGCAAGAGCATCGCCACAATTGCATAGTGGTGGACGGTGTGGCTTGCCAGTGCGGCGAGCTCACGTCCCAGCGTAGAGGCCGTGCGGACCGGTGCGCCGTCAGCACCGTAGACCTCCGTCACCACCGCCAGCGGCGTATCGCTGGACAATCCGCGCATCTGGTCGAGCGAACTGATCACCCGCGTTACCAGCTCCGCGGCGTATGCTGTGTCCTGCTCAACGCGAGGATCGCGTCGCCGCAATTGGTAGTCCACGGCGCCGTCCTGGCGCTGAATCAGCTGCTCATAGAACTCGAGGATGTGCCGGAAGTGCTTGCCAACGCCGCCACGGGTGGCACGGTCGTGCCCTGCACGGTAGAGCTCCGGCGCAATCGCGGTGATGACGCCGGCACCGGCCGTAAGGAGCTCCGCGTTTTCGTCTATCAACGAGTCCATTCCCGTACTCATATCTGCGTGGTCCCCGAGGGCCAAAAGTAACTCGCCATGGTTGTAGGGACAAGTATTTTCATGATCCGGATGTGTCCATTTGCCCGAACCGTCGCCGTGCGGTATTCTCACCGTGTGCAGGACCAGCATCCGTCTCTGGACATAACTGGAACGCGAAGCAGCAGATTGAGCGGGAAGACGATCATCCACGCCATGTGTGGTAGCGTCGCCATTGCTCGGGCGCCGGAACTGGCCCGGTTGCTCATGCGCCAGGGAGCCCGTGTGGTGCCCGTGATGTCCGCGGAGGCCACCCGGCTTCTTCACCCAAACCTGATGCACTGGTCCACCGGTGAAGTGCCGGTCACGCAGCTTACCGGCGCCATTGAGCACGTGGCGCTTGCCGGCAACACGCCCACCCGCGCGGACCTCATGATCATTGCTCCGGCAACCGCAAATACCATTGGGAAGCTTGCCGCCGGGATCGATGACGGACCGGTGACTACCGTTGCGACGACGGCGATTGGCGAAGAGATTCCGCTGATTGTGGTTCCCGCAATGCATGAGCCAATGTATCGCCATCCCATTGTGTTCCGGAACCTGGAGACGCTTCGGGAGATTGGCGTGCGGATCGTCATGCCTCGCATCCAGGAGGGCAAGGCGAAGGTAGCGGAGATTGATGCAATTCTGGAGCTGGTGGTTGACTCACTCGCGCGAAACGGTGGCGAGCCCTCCGGCCGTTCGGCGCTTGCCGGGGTGACGGTCCTCATCACCGCAGGACGCACGGTCGAGTATCTGGACCCAATACGCGTGATCACCAACAACAGCAGCGGCAAGATGGGCATGGCGCTTGCCCAAGCGGCACGCGATGCTGGAGCGACGGTGACGGTGGTTTATGGAAAGGGCTCCGCAGAGCCGCCTGCCAACGTCCGCGTTGTCCGTGTGGACACGGCTGAGGCGATGCGGCACGCCGTTCAAGAAGAGCTGCAAACCAACGCCCCGCGGGTTGTCATCGCCGCCGCCGCGGTT
>CAYTGY010000182.1:0-7095 GCA_964437265.1 uncultured Spirochaetaceae bacterium
GCCCGCGCCGTAGGCGTCTCCGGTCATACGGATCTCCTGCCATAGGTAGCCGGTGTTCAGGAGATGCGCCAACACCGACTCGTGAACCTGCTCGGGTGAGCCGAAGCGCGAAGCCAGAATGGTGGCTGCGACGTAGTTGACCCCGCTGGGAACGACTATCGCCTCCTGCCGCGCCCCGGAACGAATGGGGGCGGCGTCTGCACGCGTGGAGAATCCGCCCTCCGGCAATGATGCGACCAGCCGCTCCGCGCTCTGTAGCGCGCGTGCAAGCGCATCACCGCCGGCGGCAATATTGACGGTCAGGTTCCCCTGCCGGATCACGTCCGTATTGATGCGCACCAGTGCCTCGCCCACCCGTGCGGCATCGGCAACAGGATCAAGCTCGCGCAGGAAGAGAAGCTGGGTAATGCCCCGCCATGCTTCGCTGTAGTACGCGGCATCGGAGAGCCCCACCCGCGACCGCATTGCAGCGTACTGGCTTCCGGCGGGAAGTAGCGAGGCCGCCATGTCGCTCTTGGTTTCCCTGAGCAACTCGGCAAGGCGTGGAGCGTTGGTGAGCGTAGATGCGGTGAGCAACTCCCTCACCAGATCAACGGCCTCATCAAACGCACTCTCCAGCGCCTTCAGACGGAAGACAAACCGCCGGTCAGAAAGGCGCGGCTCATGGAAGGGGAGCCCCGCCTCCGCGGTACCGCCGGCACCGCCGGTCTTGAGCTCCAGCTCCGTTGCCACCTGATCATAGGTGCGGCTGGGGAGCCCCATCTCCGTAAGGACCGCCGTGTAGAGGCTGACGTACGGAACCAGCTCCGCGGACAGCCCTGTCATGTCAAATGCCAGATCAAGATACACCACCCCGTTGGAGTACAGATCATGCGAGTAGACGGGCACTCCGCAGTGCAGCCGTGACTCCTCACACGGCAACGTCTCAATGGTGGTGGGAAGGTCTGAGAGCGACAGGTATGGAATGGTCCGGATCGCCTGCTCATCATCCGGTGTCTGTTGCATCTTCAAGAGCGCGTCCTGCGCCCGGCGCGTCGCCTCGCGTTGGGCGTCGTCCATCTCCGACTCGTGCTCCGCAAGCCACGCCGCACGCTCAGCCTCTTCACGCTCGGACTGTTCAGGATCTGGAAAGACGGTCACGGTGGCGTGGTGCGGATTGTCCAACAGCCACCGGCTGATCAGCCCTTCGAAGTAGCGCGGATCATCCGCAAGACGCTTCCGAAGCTCCGCGAACGGTTCGGTGAAGCGCAGCGTGGCCTGCGGCGGCTGTCCGTGAAGCCATCCGCGGAGGCTCTTACGCATCAGACGCAACCCGTTGGGAACACCGCCCCGAATCTCCCGATTCCGGAACTCCACCTTCCTGAGGGCGCCCTCCACAATGTCCGGCTGTATGCCGTCACGAACCAGGCGGTTGAGCTCATCAAGGATTGTTGTTTCGATTGCGTCCTTGTGGGCGGCCTCCGTGCCGCGAAGCCCCGCGGAGAACACCATCTGGAGCACCTCGCTCTCCAGCCCGCTGGGACCGGAGAGGTCGTCGCCCATCCCGGAGTCGATCAGCCGTTTGCGTAACGGAGATCCGCTGGTCGCAAGCAGAATGTTGCTCAGAAGCTCTGCGCTGATGAGCATCACCGGATCAGTGATTGGATCCAGGAGCCAGCTGACCGTGACAGAGGTAGTGCTCTCTTCACCTTCAGCAGGGCTCGACACCGCGTACTCGCGGGGCTCACTCCATCTGGGCTGTTCCAGCGACGGGAACTCCAGATCCAGCCGGTCAAACGACGAAAGGAACGTTCTGTCTATGAACTCCAGGTAGCGCTCGGTAGGTATGTTGCCGTATAGGAAGATACGCGTGTTGGAGGGGTGGTAGTATTGCGTGTGGAACCGCGTGAACTGCTCATAGGTGAGACGCGGAATCACCGCGGGATCACCGCCGGAGTCGAATGCGTAGGGCGTGTCCGGCAGTACCGAGCGAATGGACCACTCGGCGGCGATTGAATCGTGGTTGGCGTAATTGCCGCGCATCTCATTGTAGACAATGCCCGTGAGGTTCAGCGTTCCCTCCGGCGTGAGCTCCAACCGGTGCCCCTCCTGCCGGAACGATTCTTCACGGATGAGCGGAAAGAACACGGCGTCCCCGTAGACGCGCATCAGATTGAAGAGGTCCTGCTCTACTGCGCTACTTGCCGGATAGACGGTTTTGTCCGGAAACGTGAACGCGTTCAGGAATGTCTGCAGACTACCTTTCATCAGGAGCAGGAAGGGGTCCTTGACCGGGAAGTTGCGCGAGCCGCAGAGCACGGTGTGCTCGAGGATATGCGCGATTCCCGTCGAATCCTGTGGGATTGTCTTGAACGCAAAGGCGAAGAGGTTCTCCTCGTCGTCATTGAAGACGTGAAATACTTCACAGCCGGTCCTATCGTGGACGAACCATCCGCCGGTCGCGCGGTACTCAGGCAACTGGATGGTTTCGCGCTCGGTGAACCCATGAATGCGTTGCATTGCAGCAGCTCCTCAAAAATTGCGGACGACGTCAGCCGACCGCCTCCATGATGGTCATCAGGTAGTGTCGCGCGTTTTGGGACGCATATGCAAGAAACGCCGGGAAGTCTTCCGGCGGGCGACCGTCCGCACGATCTGAGATGGTGCGGATCAGGAGAAACGGCACATGATTCACCAGGGCGACCAGCCCGACACTCGCGCCCTCCATCTCCACCGCATCACCGCCCAACTCCTGTCGAAGATACCCCCGTTCCGCGGCGTTGGTAATGAATTGGTCGCCGGTGAGGACTCTCCCGGTCCAACGCCGGCCCTGAGTAGGCACACACTGCTCCGCAATCGCCACCAACTGCGGATTGCAGGGGACGACGCGATAGCCCGAGTGCGGGATCTCGCCGCGAAGAAACCCAAAATGGGTGGCATCAACGTCATGCTGGAGACAATCCTTCGCGATAATGGTGTCTCCCACCTCCATGTCCGGCCGAAGTGCGGCGGCGATCCCGGTGAAGACAAGCCGGTCCGGATGGAAGCGATCAATCACGCGTTGACAGAGCAACGCGGAGAGTGTTTTCCCCACGCCGCTCTTGGCAACAACAATGTCGCTTCCGGCTATTGTGCCGCGGTGGAACGTGAACCCGTTCCACTGCTCGGTGGAGGCCTGAGTGAGCGCCGCTACAATCTCCGTGATCTCACCGGAAAGCGCGCCCAGAATAGCGGTCACCCGGCAAACTCCTGTGATAGACGGTCAATCGCCTGACGGAGCAGCGTGCGCGGCGTTGCCAGAATGAGCCGTTGGAACCCGGTCCCCCCGTCCCCGAATGCGGGTCCGTCGGAGAGGCCGACCTTGGCCCGGCTCCACAGCCGGTGCTTGAGCGCGTGGCTGTCAAGCGAGAGACGGGCCATCAGATCCCGGAAATCCAGCCAGGCGATGTAGGTCCCCTCGAGCGGCGTCACCGATACATCCGGAAGCGCCTCCGCGAGTGCCTCACGAAGAAACGCGTCATTCGCGTGAATGTACTCCAACACGGAGTCCAGCCACGAATCGCCGTTCGCGTACGCGGCCTCCGCCGCTACCAGACTCATGAGATTCGGTAAGCCATGGCCAAGGCGCTGCATGGTTGCGTGCATGGCTTCCCGCAGCCGGTCGTCCGGGATCACGACATGGCCGCTGGAGAGCCCGGCGATGTTGAATGTCTTTGACGGTGATATGGTGCTTACGCAGATCTCCGGTGCAACGTCGGCGAACGGCACGAACCGATTGCCCGGCATCAGGATGTCCGCGTGGATCTCATCCGCAATCACGACAATCCTGTGCTCGCGACAGAGCCCCCCAAGCTCCGCAAGCTCCTTGCGTGACCACACGCGTCCAACAGGGTTGTGCGGCGAGCACAGGATCATCAGCCGGGTGCGCGAGGAGATGGTTGCGCGAAGGTGCTCGAGGTCCATCCGGTACCGTCCCACGTGGCGCACCAGCGGATTGCTCAGGATCTGCCGCTCATTCTGCGTGATTGCAGCGAAGAACGGGTGATAGACGGGCGTCTGGACAACCACCTGATCGCCGGGTTCGGTAAACGCAAGGATGGCCGCACGCACCGCGGGCATCACGCCCGGGGCCGCGAGCATCTGCTCCGCATTGATCCGCCATCCGTGGCGGCGGTGAAACCAGTCACGGACGGTGGCGTGGTAGCGATCCGCGGCAAAGGTGTACCCGAATACCGGGTGTTTCGCGCGCTCGGCCATGGCGCGAGCAACGGCGGACGGTGCGGGGAAATCCATATCCGCGAGCCAGAGTGGCAGCAGCTCCGCGTCGGCGGTCGAGATGCTGTCCCACTTGTAGCTATCAGTGCCGTGCCGATCCATGGGTTGATCCAGGTCTATGTGTTCGCTCACTCGCGTAGTATAACCACGATTGTGCAGCATCAGGAAATGGCCCGGCTGCGGGCCGTGATCATTCAGGGGATCCGCTCGTTCTTTGTCACGCGGGAGTATCTGGAGGTGGATACGCCTGCGCTGGCACCGGTGCTCTTGCCGGAATCTCACATAGAGCCGTTTGCCACGCAGACCGTCCATCCGTATGCGGCGTCTCAGCGGCTCTACCTCCTCCCCTCCCCGGAGCTCTGGATGAAGCGGCTGGTGGCGCGCGGGTACGGAAACATCTTTCAGATTGGCAAGTGCTACCGGAACGCCGAACAGTTGGGCCGCTTGCACAACCCTGAGTTCACCATGCTGGAGTGGTACACGGTGCACGCGGATGACACCGGATCAGCGGATCTCACCGAGTTGTTGCTCGCGCATTTGGCGGATCTGATTGACGCCGCCGGCGCGCTCCGCAGCGCGTCTGCGCGTTGCCGCCCGCCGGCGCTCCGGGTACGGATGGGGGAACTCTGTGCTGAGCACGCCGGCTTGACGGAGGACGACTTTGGCTGCCACGAGCGCATTCGAGCGGTGGCCCGCGATCTGGGAATGGAGACTCCGCCGAATGAGGAGCCGGCGGACACCTTCCAGCGCATCTTCCTTACGCACGTGGAGTCAATGATACCGACGGACCGGCCGGTGATTGTCACCGACTATCCGGAGTTGGTCACGGCGTTCGCGGAATCCGCCGTGGACCGTCCGGTTCGCCGGCGATGGGAGCTGTACCTATGCGGCATTGAGGTGGCCAATTGCTACACCGAGCTTCGGGACGTGGCTGAGCTACGGAGGCTCTTTGGCCGGGAGCGCAAACGCCGCGAAGACGCGCTGGTACCCGTGGAGGTGGACAGGGAGTTCCCGGAGGAGTTCGCTCTTGCCCCGCCGTGCAGCGGCGTCGCCCTTGGCGTTGACCGTTTGATCATGGCGCTCACGGGGGTGGCGGAGATCCAGGGGGTGATTTTCTTCCCGGAATTTGGTATGGTTCCCTAATCTGAGACATGATGAGGTAGTACGTGATCAAAGCTGGTCAGATTGCCAAGGGCGTCTGTTTGATGTGGAAAAACGAGCCGTTTCTGGTGACCGAACGTGAGTTTGTGAACCCGGGGAAGGGCTCAGCGTTCGTACGGGTGAAGATGAAGAACCTCCGCTCCGGTCAGACGTTGCGGGAGACCATCAAGACGAACGATTCGGTTGAGGAAGCGACGGTCTTTGACCGGGATTCTCAGTACCTCTATGCGGATGACACCGCGTACCACTTCATGGACATGGAAAGCTACGAACAGTACGAGATTCCCAAAGAAGGATTGGAAGACAAGCAAAACTACCTGAAAGAGGGCGACACCTATCGGGTAGTGATGTGGGAAGAGCAGCCCATTGATATCACGCTGCCGCTGAAGATGGTGCTTGAGGTCACGGAGGCGCATGAAGCGATTCGTGGGGACACCGTTACCGGCGCAACCAAGCCGGTTGTCACGGAGACCGGTCTAGAGGTAAGAGTACCCATTTTCATCAAGCAGGGAGACAAAATACTGGTCAATACTGAAGCCGGCGAGTACGTCGAACGCGTAACTGAATAGGCGTATTTAGGTTTTTTGCAAAAAAGCCTGATCTACCGCGCTACGGTGGTTCCCCTAACCGGATGTTCAGCTTATAATGACCGTATCAGTTGACATCATCTGGAGCAGACCAATATGAGGATTACAACTAAGGGGCGTTACGCGCTCAGAGCCATGACCAATCTGGCCCTGGCTGCGTCTGACCGACCCGTTCCCATCAAGCAGATCGCCGGTGAAGAAAGCATCTCTCCGGAGTTCCTGGAGCAGATATTCTTCAAGTTGAAGAAGGCGGGTATCATCAGCTCGGTCCGCGGGCCCGGAGGCGGGTTCGTTCTTGAACACACGCCTGAGGAGATAACCGTGAAGGAAATCTTCGACGCGGTGGGCGAAGGGCTGGAGATCACCCCCTGCACGTCTCCGGATGATCCGGATCCGTACTGTGACAGGCAGAACGAGTGTCTGGTCCATACGGTATGGTTGGAAGCATCAGATCACATTGTCGGCTACTTCAAGAATCTCACGCTGCGGCGCGTCATGGAGATGGGAAAGGCCCGTCTTGAGGACGTCGTTTCCGGCAACAGCAGGTAGACGAATCATCAGCGCCGCCGGCCGGCTCACTCGGCCGGCGGTAGGGCTTGAACGCTCTCCGGAACCTCCACGGGCGGCGGCAGATGCTTCACGTGGAGGTCTCGCTGCGGGAACGGGATCTCCACCCCGCTCTTCTTGAATGCTCGCCAGATCTCCAGAATAGCCCATGACTGCGCGATATGCCGGTCAACGGCGTTCATGATCGGCGTGGCCAGATCCACTGAGATCCCTGAATCATCAAAACTCCGGAACAACACGCGGGGCGAACGCCCGTCAACCTTGTGCGGGCTCCGCTGTCCCACGGCCATCAGCACGTCGGTGACCGTGTCCAGGTTGGAACCGTACGCGACCTGGACCCGTGTCATGATGATGATCTGCGGATCTTCGTAAGAGTGGTTGTGCACCGTTTGCTGCACAATCTGGCGGTTGGGAACAATGATGGTCTCATTGGTGATGGTGTTGATGACGCTCGAGAGGATTCGGATCTGGCTAACGTCTCCCTCAAACGTCTCCACTTGGATACGATCGCCCTCCTTGATAGGCC
>CAYTGY010000183.1:0-7019 GCA_964437265.1 uncultured Spirochaetaceae bacterium
GTTCCGCAAACTGCGGGTTGGTCTCCGCGTCTATCACCTCAATGCTGATAAGCGGTGACGCCGCCTCAAACCGCCGCAGCGCCTCAAGGATCTGGTCGTCGGTCTCATTGCGGCGGGCAAGCAAGTAGATGGTGACATCGTCTTCCAACTCGTCGATGATGCCACGCGACTGCTCGCTCAACGTAAAGACGCCGCGGTCGGTCAGGTCCACCTGCCAGTTGAATTGCTGAACCACCAGGTTCAGGATCACCGCCAGGACAATCACCGCGAGGGTGATGAGGCCGGCGTAGCCGCCGTAGCGGACTTTCGGATTCGCCAGGAGCTTCTGAAAGAAGTTGTTCTGCTTCATGTTGTCCTCCTATGCCCACCGACGCTTTTCAATGATGCGGACTGTAACGAAGAGGAAGATCGCGATGAAGCTCACGTAGAACACGATCTCCTGAATCTTGAGAATGCCGATAGTGAACGAGTCGAATCGACCAATCAGGCTAAACCAGTCCAGGACCTCGACAATCAGCCCGTTGAAGAGCGTGGCGTCAACAAGATGTACCACCACAATCGCTGCAGCGCCCAGCAGTGCCACTGCGCAGGTCACAATCCAGCTTCGCGTGGTGAAGAAGAAGAACAACGCCAGGGCTACCGCCAGTGCCGCCGCGAAGATCGTCCCGGAGAGGACGTCCGTAGGCGAAACGTTCTTGACCATGTCGATAAACCAGATGAGCAGCAAGGCGAAGAAGCTGAAGAATGCGGAGCTAACCTGATTCTCACTCATTGCGGAGATGAGCACGCCAACCGCTATGAAGGAGCCACCTAGAAGCATGAACCCGATGTAGCCGCCAACCGTCTCCCAGACGGCAAGGTCACCGAAGATCCCCACCGTCACCGCGTACAGGATGGTGACGCCAAGCGTGACCAGATAGACAATAAACGCGGCGAGGAACTTGCCAACCACAATGCCGGTCACCGTGATGGGGCTGGTCAGCAGCAGCTGGTCGGTTCGTTGCCTGCGCTCCTCGCTCAGCAGCCGCATGGTCAGAAGCGGGACCGCGAAGAGATAGAGAAACAGGATGTTTCCCAGGAAGGACGTGTAGTAGGAGCTCCCGCTCATGATGTTGCCGAACGAAAAGAAGAAGCCGGCAACCAGCAGGAATAGACCCATGAAGATGTACCCGAGCGGCGTCAGGAAGTAGTTCCGCAGCTCTCTACTCATGACAGCAACCATTAAACAGCCTCCTTGATGCCGCTGGTCAGTTCAAGGAAGATCTCCTCCAGCGTCATGTTCTTCACGCGCATGCCCAGAATGGGGATCTTCTTCTTGCTGCACGCTTCGAATACCGCCGGGCGCACATCGGTACCCTTCTCTGATTCCAGCAGCACTTCAGTAGTGTTCGCCTCAGTTGGGGGTAAATACTCAACGTTGCCTACCCCGGAGATATCTGAGAGCAGCTTCTCCACCGCTTCCCGTTCCGCGGCAAGGGTGAGCACCACCTGACTGGTGTCATAGAGATCCTGGCCAATATGCGCCGGGTCGCCGTCAGCGACAATTCGGCCATTGTTGATGATCATGACCCGCTTGCAGATGGCGCTGACCTCATGAAGGATGTGTGAGCTCAGCACGACCGTCCGATCTTTGCCCAGCGTGGTGATCAGCTCACGGATCTCGATGATCTGCTTGGGATCCAGGCCCGATGTTGGCTCGTCCAGGATCAAGATATCCGGGTTGCCCATCAATGCCTGTGCAAGACCCACGCGCTGGCGATAGCCCTTTGAGAGGTTCCCTATCAGGCGGTTGTACACCTCCACAATGCCAACCGTATCCAGGCCACCCTCAATCCGCTGCTTGATCTGGTCCTTTGGGACTTTTTTCAGACGACACACGAAGTGGAGGAAGTCCTTGACGGTCATCTCCGGATAGAGCGGTGGGTTCTCCGGCAGGTACCCAATACGCCGCTTCACCGCTTCCGGATCCTCCAGGATGTTGGTCCCATCAATAGTTACACTTCCTTCGGTGGCCGAGAGATAGCCGGTAAGTATGTTCATGGTGGTTGTCTTTCCGGCGCCGTTTGGTCCCAGAAAGCCAACAACCTCTCCGCGGTCGACGCCAAAGCTGACGTCGTCAACCGCCACATGCGGTCCGTAGCGTTTGGTAAGGTTCTGGACCTCAATCATGGGCAGTCCTCCTTTTGCTTGTGCTGTAAGGTGTTGATGGTAAGATACAACACCATAGCAGAAAAGGTGAATGGACGGAAGACCGATCCGGTGCTAGCATATGGCGTGGCGCACGCAACGTTCCGATTCTACGAGGAGCTGAATGATTTTCTGCCGGCTTCGCAGCGCAAGCGTGACGTGGCGTACACGTTCCACGTCGCGCCGTCGGTGAAAGACGCCATCGAGTCCTTTGGGGTGCCGCACCCGGAGGTGGATCTTATAATCGTAGATGGTGAGTCGGTGGATTTCTCCTATCGTCTGGTTGACGGGGTCCGCGTGGCGGTATACCCGGTCTTTGAGTCGCTGGATATCTCCGCGGCAACCAGGCTCCGTCCGCGGCCGCTGCGTCGTCCTGGCTTTGTTGTGGACGTCAATCTGGGGCGACTTGCCCGGTTGCTCCGTCTCTTTGGCTTTGACGCGTTGTACCGCAACGACTACGGTGACAGTGAGCTGGTTCAGATCTCGA
Source organism: uncultured Spirochaetaceae bacterium (assembly GCA_964437265.1). Taxonomy (GTDB): domain Bacteria; phylum Spirochaetota; class Spirochaetia; order DSM-27196; family SLST01; genus CAYTGY01. The sequence goes on from CAYTGY010000183.1 coordinate 2,675, forward strand.
CGCGTGAGGACCGAGCCATCCTCACCCGCGATATCGGTGTTTTGAAGCGCGGCGCCGTCGGGCGCGGGTACTACGTCCGTTCGCAACGCCCCATGGAGCAGCTTCGCGAGGTGATCCGACGGTTTGACCTTGCCGATCAGATTGAGCCCTTTGGTCGATGCACGCGCTGCAACGCTCCCTTGCGCGAGGTGTCCAAGGAGAGCGTAGCGGACGAGCTGCCTCCCATGACCCGTGAATGGGTCACCACCGCGTTTCGCTGCACCGGATGCGGTAAGCTCTACTGGCGCGGATCGCACGAACGCCACGTTCGCACGATGGTATCCCGGGTTCTGGACCAAGGCTGAGTTCACTCAGGCGCTGTCGCCGGCGATCAGTTGGACGCCGACCATGGCCCACCAGTACATTACTCATGATGTCATTGATGAAGCGTTTTGTAGTGACTGCGGGACTGGTGGCATTGCTTGCTTCCTGTGCCGCTTCCGAGCAGCCGGCGGATGAGGTGAACGGTCGCTTCATTGAGGAGCCCGGTTTCTCACCGATGCCCGAGTTCCGCACGGATTTCTCCCGGTCGCTCGTACCTGCTGAAGAGATTGTGGCCGGCGGGCCCGCGAAGGACGGGATTCCTGCAATCGATGCCCCCCGGCACGAGTCGGTGAGTGAGGCCCATGCATGGATCCCCGATTCCGAGCTGGTCTTCACCGTTACCGTTGGTGATGAGACCCATATCTACCCGGTCCAGATTCTCATGTGGCATGAGATTGCCAACGATGTGGTCAATGGCCTCCCCGTCACCGTCACCTACTGCCCGCTCTGCAACACCGGCGTCGCGTTCGACCGGCGTCTACCGGACGCGGCCGCTGCGGCAGAGGATGAACCGCGGGTGTTGGATTTTGGCACCACGGGCCGGGTCCGATATAGCAACCTGGTGATGTATGACCGCCAGAGCGAGACGTGGTGGCAACAGGCAACCGGGCGCGCGATTGTTGGAGCGCTGGCCGGTTCGGTGCTGACGCAGGTGCCCATGCTTACCGTGCCCTGGGAGTTCGCCGCCGAGCGGTTCCCGGAGGCCCGCGTGCTCTCCCGCGACACCGGATACGACCGCCCGTATGGGCGCAACCCATACGCCGGGTATGACCGGGCGGCGCAGCCGTTTCTCTATTCGGGCCCACCGACGCCGGCCGACCACAACCCAATGACCCGGGTCCTGCACGTGAGTGTGGCGGATCAGGTTGCGTTCTACCCGTACCCGCGCCTCAGAGAGGAGCGAGTCATCACCGATGAGGTGGCCGGCAGGCGTATCGTTGTGTTCTGGCAGTCCGGCACCGCAAGCGCGCTTGATGCGTCCTCGGTTGCTGCCGGACGCGATGTGGGGAGTGCAAACGCGTTCTTCGCAGAGGCGGACGGCCGAGCGCTCCAGTTCACGTATGACGGCGGGATCGTCGATCAGGAGACCGGGAGTAGGTGGGACCTTTCCGGCCGCGCGGTATCCGGTGAGCTTGCCGGTAGGGAGCTGGAACCGGTGAATGCGATTCAGCACTTCTACTTCTCTTGGGCCGCGTTTGAGCGAGCCGAGTAGAGATGTGTTTCCAGCTTGCCTTGCGGCCCGTCCTTCGGTAGTATGTAAGAACTATCTTCGTTGCAGGAGACCCGTGAATGATTCTTCCGCTCGACCTGCTTGAGCGCTATCAAGAAAATGTCTATGAGCTCACGTGCGCCGCAATACGCCGCGCCTATCAACTGACCGTCACCGGTGACGAAGAGCTGGAAGAGAACGAAGGCAAGGTAGTCTCAACGGCCATCAAGCAGATTCTCACCAAAAAGGTACAGTACCGGCTGGAAGAGTAGGCTTCGGAGCCCGCGCCGGTGGCTGAAGACGCCAGTACCAATCCCGCCGTCCCACATTCAGGAATTCGCGCCTCGTTCCATTCAGGCCGCGCCGTTGTCCTGTTGTTCGGTCCAACCGGTGTGGGTAAGACCGAACTGCTCGCGCGGCTTGGCGATCGGATTGAGGTGATCAGCGCAGACTCGGTGCAGGTCTACCGCGGTCTGGACATTGGAAGCGCCAAGCCCGGACCTGAGGAGCGTCGGCGCATTCCGCACCACCTCATTGACATCCGTGATCCACACGAGCAGTTCACCGTGGGCGACTTTGTCCGCCTGGCCGACGAAGCCGTTGCCAAGATTCGTTCGCGTGACCGGCGGCCCGTCGTCTCCGGTGGGACCGCGTACTATCTGCACGCCTATCTGTACGGTCTGGCGCCGGCTCCCCCGAGTGACCCCCATATACGGGAGCAGCTACAGGAACGGCTGACGGTGGAGGGCCTGCCCGCGCTGTTTGCGCGATTGCGGCGCGTGGACCCGGAGACCGCCGGGCGCGTGGGACCAAACGATCACTATCGCATCACGCGGGCGCTGGAGGTATATGAGCAAACCGGGCGTCCGCTTTCCGCGTTTCCACGCCCCACGCAGCCGCGCGAGGGGGTGCACACGGTGAATCTTGGCCTCTACCGGCCCCGGGCGGATCTCTACGAGCGGATTGACGCGCGCGTGGATTGCATGATCGCCGCCGGGCTCTATGGTGAGGTTCAGCATTTGGTGGCGGTCGGCTACGGCGCCGGGAGTCCCGGCCTCAGAGCCATTGGCTACGCGGAGTGGTTTGACGAAGCAGGGCGCCTTGTAGGGCCGGAGCACGTGGACACCGTGACGCGGCTCATCAAGAGAAACTGCCGGCGGTATGCCAAGCGGCAGATCACCTTTTTTTCCCGCCTGCCGGATGTCCAATGGGTGGATGCTTCGCTTCCTTGACACTCGACGGTTGGGTGACTATATTCACCCTTCACACACGTTGTTCATGACCTGAGCCAAGGAGTCGCACCGTGCCATGCGGTCGTAAGAGAAAGCGAAAGAAGATCTCAACGCACAAGCGTAAGAAGAAACTGCGGAAGAATCGGCACAAGAAGAAGTAGTAGTCGTTCCGCCGGTGCCGCCCTCCCGTGCGGGAGGTAGCACTTGTTTGGCGGACGTGATACATCTTCTCTTGTGGACGCTTACCGAACTATCTCCCTGCCACGCGGCCGGTCGCTCTTGCTCGATCGGCCGCTTGTCATGGGAATCCTGAACGTAACCCCGGATAGCTTCTATCCTCACTCTCGCGTACCGGCGTCGGAGGAATCCGCGGAGCCCGGTGTGCTCGCCGCACGTGCCATGATCCAAGCCGGGGCGGATGTGCTGGACATTGGCGGCGAATCCACCCGGCCGGGAAGCGCTGCGGTGGCGGATGCGGATGAACGCGCGCGCGTGGTTCCGTTGATACAGGCTATACGCCGCGAGTCCGATATCCCCATCTCAATAGACACCAGAAAGCTCAGCGTCGCGCGCGCCGCGGTGGACGCCGGGGCGGACATCATCAACGACGTGTCCGGTCTGCGCGACGAGCCTGAGCTGGCCTCCTACGCTGCGGAGCATCGGCTCCCGGTGGTCATCATGCATATGCGGGGTACGCCCGCGACCATGCAGCGCTCCCCGCACTATGAAGATGTGGTGGCGGAGGTGTCCGACGAGCTGCGTCGGTTGGTTGCGGCGGCCGGCGAGCGCGGTGTTGCCCCTGAGCAGATTATCATTGATCCGGGGATTGGGTTCGGGAAGCGCTTTTCGGACAACATCGACCTGATCAACGGCATTCCCTCACTTGCCGGGCTGGGGTATCCCGTTCTGGTTGGGCTGAGCCGGAAGGCGTTCTTGGGCTCAGTAGGGGCTGCCGCGGAGGAGAATCCGCTCCCGGTTGAGGAACGATTGGCCCCCACGCTGGCCGCAACGGTCATTGCCGTGCTCAAAGGCGCCGATATTGTACGTGTACACGACGTGACCGAAACGGTGCGAGCCGTCCGTACCGTTGGCGCGTTTCGTGACGGAATGGCGTGATTGTGAGCTGGCTGAACGAGATCTGGGTCCTCAGGACCGTCATTATTCCCATCCTCGATGTCCTCATCATTGCGGTGCTCATCTACCAGGGGTACCAGATCCTGGTCCAGACGCGCGCGGTGCAGCTGGTCAAGGGCGCCGCACTGGTCTTGCTTACCTACGCGGGCGCATACTTCCTCAACCTGACCACGCTACGTGCAATCCTTGATCTGGTAATTATCTTCCAGCCGGAGCTCCGAAAGATCTTCACCCGGATTGGACAGGGGCGCATCTTCAACCTTGGTAACCCGTCGAAGTACCAGGAGGTTGACTCGGTGGTGAGCGCGGCGGAGGTGCTCTCCTACCGGCGACGGGGCGCGCTGGTGGTCGTTGCCCGGACGGTCGGACAGAAGAGCATCATAGAGCCCGGAACGCGGCTGGATGC
>CAYTGY010000184.1:0-820 GCA_964437265.1 uncultured Spirochaetaceae bacterium
CGGGCCGCAGCTGCGGATTGCCAGGGAGTTCGCCGGCCGCTACCTCGCCGCGACCCGGAGTACCGGATCGTGCTCTCCGGTGAGACGTGGTCCCGCCTCGCGGAGTACGCCACGCGTCTCTACGAGCGTCGGCTCCTGCCGTCTCTGGCGTACGTCTCCGCGCGCGCGGTCGCCGCGGGGCGGCAGGTCGTGGTGACGACTCCCGGGCTGGGGTGCGGTCAGTTCGCGGGCAGGTTCCACGGCTCGATGGGCGCGCACCTGCGCGACGCGCTCCGTGTCCTGCTCGAACAGCACGCAAGTGAGCTGCCCGGCATCCGCGCCGTCTGGTACGATCCGTACGATGAGTGCGAGAACGAGCGGAACGAAGTCGGCGCGATCAGCTGCCTGGTGCGACCCCTGCTGCGGAGCAAGCGGGAACGTCCGCAGCTCTGTCGCCCGACCGACTTCGAGGAGCCCGGCGACGACTACTCGAACTGCGATCTCGCGAGCTTCGTCGCCTGGGATCACGTCTCCTGGCCCGGTAACGACTTCTACGCCGGCGGCAGGCGGACCGACGACGGCGTCAAAGCCGCGGCGACCGACAGCATGCGGGTGATGACCGGCTTCGCCGGGAGCTACCGTCGCGAAAGCTGCTCGTACGAGCCGCCGGCGGACGTTGCGACGTGGGAGGCGCTCGTGCGCGCGAACGGTCTCCGACCACGGGACCCAGCTCCTCCGTGAGACCAACGAGGGCCCGGCAAACCATCGTGTGGAGATGCTCTCGCTCGAGGCGTGAGTCTCCGAGTACTCAGGGCTGGACCCCGCCCTGGTGAGCCGGCTC
>CAYTGY010000184.1:830-6996 GCA_964437265.1 uncultured Spirochaetaceae bacterium
CTACGGCGACCCGGGCAAGCTCGCCGCCATGCGCGCGATCAAGGCGGCGCTCGACCCGCTGGATTGGCTCACCATCCCGCAGCAGAACCTACTCACGCTCACCGCGGGCGAGGTGTTCCGTGACGACGACGGGCGGGACAGGGCGGTGACCCCACCGGCGCGTGCGTGATCGCCTCACGGCTCGTACGCGACGCCATGCGGCTCTGCTTTCTTGCAGAGCGGCGCTATGCGCCGTACCCCAAGTGGCTCGAGGCGCCCGACTGGCGGCAACGCGATCACGCGCTCATCCCGGTCTGGGAAGCGCTTGCGCGACGGCACAACCGCCTCGGGATTACGCCCCCGCTGCTATCCACCATCAACGCCACGTGGCTCACGCCCGCCATGCACCGCTCGCCGATTGGCGGTATTGATCTCATGTCGGACAATACCGATCTGCTCGAGGATCCCGCGTATCGCGCGGGTGTTCGCGCGCAGATCTCTAGCGGGGGTTGAGGGGTGCCGGCGGCCACGGCGGGAATGCTGCTGCCAGGGTGCAAGGGCGCAAGGCTTGCCGATCCGCTGTGCGGCGGTACCCTGAGTCCAGAACCAGCAAGGAGGCCATGATGGTCAAGAATATGGGTAGCGCAGATCGTATCATTCGGACGGTGCTCGGGATAGCCGGAATTGTCCTTGGATTTGTCCTTGGCGGACTGTGGTGGATTGCAGCGGGGTTGGGCGTAGTGCTCCTGGCCACCTCTGCTATCAGCTTCTGTCCGCTCTATGCGCCGTTCAAGATCAGCACGCGAAAGCGGGCGTAGTCCTGACTGCCGGCTGGTGCGCGGTCGTCGTCTAGTCATCCCAATGAGAGCACCACCACGCCGGCGACCATGATTGCTCCTACCACCAGCGTTCGTCCTATGCGGTCCTCGGCAAAGAAGAGGTGGCCCAGCACCGCCGGCAGACGCCCGCGAATGAGGAGCCACGCAATGATGATCACCACCCCCACCATCTGGGCCGTCCCGAATGCCACATAGATGGACGAGGCGCGGATAGCGAGTTTGGTGAACGGCGCCGCGACGCTGAAACAGAGCGCGGCAAGCACCATCATTCGCGCACCGCGCTCACGTGCAAGTACCCGGATCGGTTCCAGGAGCCCCGCCCTCACGTTCTGGATTCGCAGCAAGTAGGACCCAATCACTACCGCCACAATCCCCGCGCCGCCGGGGAACGTGATCAACTCACCAAGGATGAAGAACGAGGTGATGGATATGAGAAGCGGTGAGAATGCGATGAGCGGGATGGTTGATGAGAGTGTCGCCGAAGAGAGTCCCGCGATCAGCGCGGTTCGACCCCCGATCAGCGCGACCGTCGCAATGGGTATGGACCAGGAGAACGCCGGGGCAACCGTTGCCGGTAGCGAGAAGAGCAGCAGAACCACGGCGCCGGAGAGCGGCACAAGGAACTCGACCATGGTGGTACGTGTTCAACCTACTGCCATTCGGCCGTCCCGGCCATTGCGCGTCACGCTCACCCATCGCGCAGATCGACCCTTTGCCGTCGTCTACCCCGGCTGCCGGCTGATTCCCGTCAACAGACCGGCGTAGCGCGCGCACCACCTCACGAGCCACCGTGAGCCGATTCCTTTGCGTCATGCAGTGCAAGGACCTTCTGTTCCACCTGCTTCAAGTACTCGCCACGAATTGGAAAGAAGCACAAGATGAGGATGGCGAGCACGAACGCCACCCCGGGGATAATGCCGGCGAACAGCCGGATCCCGAACAGCGCCCGCTCGCTCTGCTCGGTGAAGATGACGCCCAGGTTCTGGTCGCGGGTGACGAAGCCGGAGGCCTCCAGGATGAACGGTGGAAGTGCCAGCGCCAGCGACTGTGCTGGTTTGGTCAGAAGCGCGTTGGTGCCGAAGAACGCCCCCTCACGGCGCTGGCCGGTCCGAAGCTCGTCTTCATCAATCGCCTGTGCAAAAATGACGTACGTGTACGCCTCCGGTCCGCCCATCCCAATCCCGACCAGCACAAAGCAGAGCGGGATCAGTGCGGCCGGCACAAACCCAACGCCAAAGAAGCCCAGCGCCCCCACGGCGAAGTAGAGCTGCTGGGCACGCAGCACACCGAGCGAACGCCGTACCGGACCGCTCACGGCGATACCTGCGACCATCGGCACAAACACGGCAGCCAGCAGGAACATCGCGTTGGTGCGCACCAGATAGTCTGCAACGTAGAAGAGTGCGCCCATTGCCGCGGACTGGACGAACACCCGCATGAAGTTGGCGGCGATCGCGATCAATGCCGACCTGCTGCTGAAGGTAAGCGCGAGGTACTGTTTGAAGCTGAGCTTCTGCTCATGCTGTGAGAGCGCCGGGCGCTCTTTGATTCGCAACGTGACAATGAAGATCAACCCCGCCCCGATGATACCTACGGCGAGCATCGCTAGACGAAGCGGCAACAGCGTGGTGGACTCGCCCTCTCCGGGACGGAAGAGCTGCGGCACCACAAACCCAAGGCCAAAGCCCAACAGCCCAAAGAGCGCCGTGGACATCTGTAGATGCGCGCGCTGGTTCTCGTCTTCGCTGAGCTCCGGGAGCAGCGCCGAGTGCACCAGGCCAATGATGGTGAAGCAGGTGTCATAGAGCAGCATGGTGATCAGCATCCACCAGAACGTCGCCATATCCTCCAGACCGCCGGGGACCATCCACACCATGAAGAACGTCAGTGCCAGGAACGGCGCCGTGAACCGCATGTACGGGATCCGTCTCCCCCACCGCGAGCGCGTGTTATCCGTGAGGAAGCCGAAGACCGGATCGTTGATCGCGTTCCAGATCGCGTACGCCAGCGATGCAGTCCCAATCCAGCGTGCAGCGAGGCCCATGTAGTCCTGGTAGAAGATGGGCAGCAGCGCCCCGTAGATGCCGGAGATCATTGTCAGGCCGAGCGAGGCCAGACCCCAGATGACCTTGGTTGAAAGCGGCAGCGTTCGCATGGGTTACCCCTCCCGTCAGTTGATAGCTGGGGCGTGCAGCCGGATGAAGCAAGCCGGCTTCATCTGATCACGCCGCCCTCAATTTCCTCATTCGCCCGCGGTCGCTCCGCCCGAAACGAGGCGAGCAACAGTGCGCAGGCTACCGCAAAACATCCAATGGCGGTGGGGGCGTATCCTCCGGCCAGACTCAGCGAGAGGCTGAAGGCATACGGGCCAACCGCGCTGCCGGCCACCTGCATGGCCATGATGAAGCCGGTGATCGCCCCCAGGTGCGATCTGCCGTAGAAGTGGGGCCAGGTAACCGTTGCAACCAGCCCGAACAGACCGCCGGATACCCCGTTTCCCACAATGAGCCCAACCACGGGAATGCCCGGGCCAAGCATGACGACGGAGGTCGCCGAAAGCAGAAGACCGAAGAGTAGACCGATCAGGAGGTACTTCAACTTCACGTGATCACCGATGAGTCCTGCGGCCAGGCGGACGCCCACGGCGATTGCCGAGGACGGGAGAAAGATTGACACCGCGAGCTCACGAGGCATCCCCGCCTCGCCGAACACCGAAACAACGTGAAAGACGAGCCCGGTGACGTAGAGCGAGTGCAGGAAGAGCGAACCTCCGAACACCCAGAATGAGAACGTGCGCTTCGCCTGACGCAGCGTGAAGTCCGTCTGCGGGCACGGCGGTTCCGGCGTCCGCTTTCGTCGGCGAGGCGGTCTCGCTCGCAGTCGGCCGTCGGGCGACATTCCGCACTGCTCAGGGTTATCACGGTAGAACACCACGACCACCAGCGGAAAGGCGACGCCGACTGCGACGGCGCACACGATCCAGGCGCCTCGCCACCCGAATTCTTCAATCAGGACATCAAGCACGCGGGGCGCGCCGGAGAACGTGAACGACAACACGGTACCAACAATCGCCGCCGCCAGGCCACGCTTCACGACAAACCACTTCATGACCATGTTGTTCGACGACATGGTCAGCACTCCCTGCCCAAAGAAGCGCATGCCGAAGAACCCAATAGACACGACTATGAACGGCGGTATCCACGACCACGTCGCGGGGAGTCCGAACGCAAACAGTGCAGCCACGGCGTCGATTCGCGTCATCAAGACCAGCACCGCTCCCAACCCAAGTGCGGAAGCCGCGGCGGTGACTCTGGATCCGTAGCGGTCGTAGAATCGGCCTGCAGCGGAGAGGATCAACGCGCTCCCAATGGTGCCCACCAGATAGGAAATGCTCAACACTGATCGGGATAGTCCGAGCACTTCGATCAAGGGATCCGTGAATACCGACACCCCAAGCGTCTGACCCGGAATAGACATTGCGACGCCGAGCGACCCCACGGCCACAACGACCCACCCGTAGAAGAACGGGACACTGCGAGGTTTGAACGGCCGACCGGCGCTGACCGTCTCCCGTCGAATGGACGAGGCGTCGGCGGATGTCGCTGGCATGAACCCATGCATAGCCGAATACCGGACGCGGATCAACCCCTCGTTGATGCTGGCGATGCTCAGAGTCCACTCATTGGGTGGATCCAAACGATCCCAGGTGCCGATGGGCATTTCACATCCACCATCGACGAGTCGGCCTCATCTGCTGGACCAGACCAAGGACTTCTGTGAGGACACTACCGATGAGGACATCACTACAGATGGATGCTGAGACGCCCGTGACGTGGCGCGTGCTCACCCACTCCGCTCATCGCCGCCCGGGTACCGGTCTGAAGGGGTTTACACAGAAGTGTTGACAGGCTCTCCCTAGGGTCTCAACCCCTTGTCAGTGCCTGCTCGTCGGTTCGGGCTCAGGTGCGACTATCGGCACTCTGTTCTCTGGAATTCCTGCCGTTGGTTGACTATCCGGTGCCGTTGAACGAGTGGCCTTTTCGACACACGCTACGCCTAATCCGGCGAAAGCGGCAGCTATCATCACAAACGCCACACTTCGAGTTCTTGATGCTTTCACCGAATTCTCCTCAGTCTGCATGGTAGGCTTCGTACTTCTCCCATGTAAACGAACATTGCTCGCAGGCGGCTACGAATATGTCAACGTATGCGGGTGAGAACCCGTGAGTGCCTGGAGCATCAGGTTGCACAGTTCGGCAGGGCTGAGCTCTTCATCGGTTCGTGTTTCGAAGACCTATACGGCCCTACTGGTTCTGCAGCGCAGCATGAGCGCTAACGAAGAGCTTGATGGTGGTCATGAGATCCATCACATGCAGCGGTGCACCGGTTGCCCGGCGACGCACCATACCCAGCCAGTATGAGTTCGTAAGGGTTCTGGGAAACGGCAACGGCTTGATCCCGTACCGCTCAAGGAGCCCGGCCAGCGCCAGCGGCAACAGGATGGCGTAGTCGTCGCGTACCAACTGGGCGGCGGTCATCAGATCCTCGACCTCAAAGGAGATCGCCGGCTGGAAAAAACTATTCGGTACCAGCGAAAGGCCGGCCGGTGTCAGGTCGGTTCGTCGCAGCGCCGGTAGACTCTTCAACTTCACCCACTTGAGCCCACCGAGCCGCTCTTTGTCGAAGCCGGCGCGAAACACCGGGTGATGCTCACTCACGAAGATCGCCGGCTGGCTCTTGAGCAACGGTTCCCGGTGGAGCTCGGCATATTTCCGGTCGTCGAGCATCCGGCATAGGACAAAGTCATAGCGCGTAGTCTCCAGTAAGTCGCCCAGTAGCTGTTCCGAAGTATCGTTGGTGACGTGGATCTCGTAGGCATCGATGTGGTCGATCTGCTGCATCACCTCCGGCATGAGAAAGTCGTTCCAGATCGTACTGCATCCAATATGAATCGCTGTGCGCGCGTGCGCGGGTTCACGCAGCGACCGCTCTCGCAGCATCTCTCGTTCCATCGACAGGAGGCTACGCTCGATCTCGCAGGCAGCGCGGTAGACAATGGTGCCGCATGGCGTTGGGGTGACCCCCTGCGCATGACGATCGAGCAGCTCGACGCCGTAGTGCTCTTCCAGCAACCGAATAGACTTGGACAGCGCCGGTTGACTCACGTAGAGCAACCGACTCGCTTCGCTGATACTGCCGGTCTCTACGACCTTCTTAAAGCGCAGAATATCGTACGCCACGGACACAGGATATAACGTGAGGCTATACCCTGTATAGCGAATCCGTATTTGTGCGTGGTCAAAACCCCCTGCTACAATCAACTCGAACACAATACGACCAGCAGCAGC
>CAYTGY010000185.1:0-5012 GCA_964437265.1 uncultured Spirochaetaceae bacterium
CAATAATGAGCTGATCGAGGTGTTTGGTTCAGGCGTGTCTCTCCGGCAGTTCGTGGCGCCGTTGATTGGCATAGGACTGCTGATGAGTGCCGGCGCGTTCTTCCTTGAGGAACTGCTGGTTATCGACACGCTACGAGAGAAGAACCGTCTTGAGCGCGAGTTGCTCAACATCAGTCAAAGCTTGAGCAACAGTAACGTGACACGGCTTGGGGCTGGGTCCCGGATTGTCTACCACGCCGACTACTACAACGACGCGAGTACAACGCTGAGCGGTGTGATTGTTGTTATGAGGGATGAAAACGGGGAGCTCACACAGGTGATCTCGTCTCGGAGCGCGGTGTGGAACGGGACCGGGTGGGAGATCCGTGACGGTCGCGTGTTCAGCTGGGACGGAGCGGAGCTAACGGAGCGTTCTGTTGCTTCCGTCGCGCCGCCGGATCTTGACCTGACCCCCACGGCGTTCAAACGTCGCGGCCGGGACATTGAGGAGATGCGCCTTGCTGAAGCGCGCGAGTGGATAGAATCACAGCGGCAAGCCGGGTTGCCGTATCTTGAGGACCTGACCAAGTACCACGAGCGGTTCTCCTTTGCGCTGACCCCGTTTGTGGTGGTGTTCATCTCAAGCGCCATTGGGGGCAGATTCCGCAAGAACATACTTCTCATGAGCCTCCTGATCTCGCTCTCCGTCTCCGTGGTGTACTACGTGACGCAGATGGTGACCGGCCTTCTGGCGTATTCCGGCTACCTTAGTCCCATAATGGGAGCCTGGAGCGGCGTCTTGCTCTTCAGTCTCATCGGCCTGGTCTTGTTCCGATTCTCGCGCACATGAGCTTCACGATTCATCACCGTGACGCTCACAGCAGCGCACGTACCGCAACTCTCGATCTCCCACACGGGCCGGTGGATCTGCCGGCGTTCATGCCCGTGGGCACGGCGGCAACCGTGAAGGCGATCACGCACCACGACGTTGCGCGGCTGGGGTTTCGCCTAATTCTGGGCAACACGTACCATCTATGGCTCAGGCCCGGGGTGGAGACTATCAAGACGCTCGGCGGTCTGCACGGTTTCTCTACATGGGACGGCAACATACTGACCGATTCCGGAGGGTTCCAGGTCTTCTCCCTGGCTTCTCTACGGCGGATTACCAAAGGCGGGGTGACGTTCCGGTCGCACATTGACGGCTCCGCGCATGAGTTCACGCCGGAACGGGTGGTGGAGGCGCAGGTTGGGTTTGGTAGCGATATCCAGATGGTACTGGATGTCTGCAGCGGGTACGGTACGCCGCGCGATGAGGTTGTGCGAGCGCTGGAGTGCACCACACAGTGGGCCTCCCGCGCGCGTAGACGATGGCAAGAGGCATGCGCGGAGGGGTACCGGGGCCGGCTCTTTGGGATCGTGCAGGGCGGTTTTGATGCAGAGTTGCGGAAGCGGAGCGCGCAGGAGATTGGCGAGCTTTCGTTTCCGGGGGTTGCTATTGGGGGGCTGTCAGTAGGCGAGCCGAAGGAGGTGTTTCAGGAGTTGCTTTGCATTACGGCGCCGATGCTTCCCCCGGAGGTTCCGCACTACCTAATGGGGATTGGGACACCTGACTACATCTTTGATGCCGTGACCAACGGGATTGACATGTTTGACTGCGTCTTTCCAACCCGCATCGCGCGTAACGGTACCGTCTTTACCAGAAACGGGCGCCTTGTGTTGCGACATGAAGCGCATACCTCCGACCACACGCCGATAGACCCAACGTGCGGTTGCAGCGTATGTGCGCGATACTCGCGTGGATACCTGCGGCACCTCTTCAAGAGCGGGGAGATCCTTGGGCCGATGTTGGCTACGCACCACAACCTTGCGTTCATGGCGAAGTTGATGCAGTCGATACGTGAGGCAATCGCCACCGACGCCTACACCACGTTCGCAGCCGACTTCATGGAGCGTTACGAGGCTGGTGAACGCGAGCGCTTAGGACGCCGATAGTTGTAGCAAAATGAGTGAAACACCGTCCAATACGCCCGAAGAGAACATGCGCTCCAGCGCGGCCTCGACCGCCATGGTGATGGTTCTCACCACCGTTTCTCGCCTGATGGGCTTTGTACGCCTTGCCGTGTTCAACGCGGTGTTCGGCGCCTCCGGGTATGCCGACGTGCTGAACGCGGTGTTCAACATTCCGCACAACCTGCGCAAACTCCTGGCGGAGGGGGCACTCTCGTCCGCGTTCATACCGGTGCTCTCTCAAGCGGTGGGCCGTGGCCAGGAGGAGAAGGCCAGGGAGATGGTGCGCTCGCTCCTGACCTTCCAGTACCTGGTGCTCATACCGGTGCTGGTGCTCTCCGTGGTGTTTGCCGGGCCAATCACGTCGTTCATATTGGATTTCCCGGAAGCGGAGCGAATGGAACTTGCCGGCGACCTGTTCCGGTGGTTCGTCCACTACACGCTGCTGATCAGCGTGAGCGCCGTCCTCATGGGAGCGCTAAACAGCAGACGGAGGTTCGTGATCCCCGCGACGACGCCCATTGTCTTCTCGGTCGTCGTAATCGCATCCATCCTGACGCTGTACCAGCGACTTGGCGTATATGCAATGGCCGCCGGTGTGCTGGTGGGCGGGATTGGCCAGGTACTCTTTCAGCTCCCTCAGTTCGTACGCAACGGGTTTGACTTGAGACTCTCCTTCTCATTCCAGAACCTCGAGTTCCGCACCATCATTCGCCGGTGGTTTCCGGTGGTCGCCGCGTCAAGCATCTTCGCCATAAACCAGCAGATTGCGCTCTTCTTTGCCAGCGGGCTTGCCGACGGAAGCGCGTCCGCCATGGTCAATGCCGTCATCTTCTGGCAGCTGCCACAGGGGATCTTCGCGGTCTCCATTACCACGGTGCTCTTCCCGCGCATGAGCCGGCAGGCCGGGGCTGGGGATCGGGACGGGCTCCGAGAGACCATATCGTACGGCTTGCGCGGTATGATTGCGCTGCTTGTTCCGTCCGCCGTTATCCTGGGGCTTCTGGGAGAGCCGATCATCGCGATGGCGTTTCAACGAGGCGAGTTCACGGCGACCAATACGCTCATGGCCGGCCAAGTGCTCAGAGGCTACTGCTGGGGGCTGTTGAGCGTCTCAGCGTTTAACTTCATGCAGCGGTTCTTCTATTCGTGGGGCGACTACCGCTTCCCAACCTATGTGGCGTTGGGGTGCGTAGTGACCGACGTTGTGCTCTCATTGTGGCTGAAGGAGACCCGCTTGGGCGTTGCAGGTTTGGCGGTGGCGAACTCAGTGGCATTCAGCGCGGGGCTGGTTGCGCTGGTTATGCGGGCGCGGACGCTCACGCGCGGGTTGGATGGCCGACGCCTGGCGGGTACATCGTTGAAGGCCGTGGCGGCCGGTGGTGTCGCCGGCGGATTGCTGTTTCTCGCGGACCGTGTGCTTGGCCGGTGGTGGATTGACGGCAGCAGTGCCCGCGGGTTCGGCCTGCTCGCGGCGCTGGGTGTTGGGGCGTTGGTCGTGGTTGGCGGAGCGTACTATCTTATGCGTGAGGAGGTTGTCACCATGATCCTGCGCCGGAGGCGGTCATGAGAATACTCGCGTCACTGATCTGCTTGCTCGTCACCGTCGGAGGCGTCCGCGCTCAAGACGATCGCCCACTGGTTGAGCAGTGGCGGGAGGTGATCCAGTACGGAATCGACTCGGAAGTCGTAGAACTCCTGCCACGGATCTCGGCTCAGGGCGAATGGCGGCTTGATGCGGCGCTCTCAGAGCGGCTTACGGAGACGCGGAGCGCGGAGCTCCGGGAGAAACTGCTGGCGTACTTCACCGAACATGAGCGTGAGGCGGGTGTTGCGGCGGCGCGCGAGATGATCCTTTCCTACGATGAGCCGGCGCCGGCGGTGCTTCAGGCGGCGATTGTGTATCTCACTGAGGTAGAGGCGGCGCTCGACAGTGCCCTGCTGGACCGCTACGTCGACATCGCCAACGGCCGTGCCTACTTGCCTGCAGCAGCAGCGGTTCGTGCGATTGGTACGCTTGGCGGGGAAGATGCGGCGCCCCGGCTGATGGAGCTCTATGAGCGAGCCTCGAGGACCGAGTTGCGTGGCGCTGTGGTTCGGGCTATCGGAGAGACGGGCGATGAGCGCGCGGTGGAGATGCTCACCAGACTTGCGGAGGACACCACGGAGGAACCGTCAATACGGCAATACGCGGCATATAGTCTTGGAGAGATTGGGGCGGCGGAGAGTATGAGCACGTTGAGCGGGTTGCTGTCCGACGAGAACGCGATTGTCCGAGCGTATGCCGTGAGCGCGCTTGGCAACTATCGAGAGCAGGCGGCAACCGATCTGCTCTCCGCGTCCTTGCGGGACTCCTACTGGCGGGTGCGTGTGGCCGCGTTGGACGGGCTCAAGCGCACCGCCGAACTCGCGGCGGAGGCTGGTGAGTCGTTTCCAGCTGATGCCGTGCCGGCGGTAGCATACAAGGCGAGGCGGGACCCTGAGCGGCCGGTACGTCTGGCGGCGATAGGGGCGCTTGGGGCGATTGGTGACGCTGAATCAATCTCTGCGCTGATCGAGCTCTTTGAGGGTGAGCTGCAGCCGCTTGAGATCCGAAGCGCGGCGGGCCAGGAGCTAATCTCAAAGCATTTGGATGTTGCGCGCGACGCAATTGACCGCGTACTGAGTGCGGAGTGGGAGACGGAGAGCTCGCGGGTGCTTGACTTCACCGCCAAGATGCTTGCGGAGACCGAGGACGGCGGGCTTACGCAGCTGTTTGAGCGGTTGTTGTCACATCCGAACTATGTGATCCGGATCTACGGCATCAGGGGGATTGCCACAAACTCGCTGGGAGGCTACGCGGACCGGCTGCGTGAGATCGCCGGTGAAGCGAGCGGAGCACTACGCAGTGCCGCCCGCGCGGCGCTTGAACGTATGGGCGAGCCGCTCCCGGAGCCGGAAGCGACTGAGTCCACGGATCCCTGACAGAACCACGCGAAATCGCCGCTACGCGAAATCGCCGCTACGCGAAATCGCCGCTACGCGAA
>CAYTGY010000185.1:5112-6966 GCA_964437265.1 uncultured Spirochaetaceae bacterium
GAAATCGCCGCTACGCGAAATCGCCGCTACGCGAAATCGCCGCTACGCGAAATCGGCCACCTGGACGGCTTCCACGGTGAAGTGGTAGGTCCGCTCATTGATGGTGAACTGAAGCTCGTCTCCCTTCTTGTGGTTCAGGAGCTTTGAGCCCAGGGGCGACAGATAGGAGATCACGCGGTTCTCCGGATCGGACTCCCAGGGGCCCAGGAGCGTGTAGGTCTCCGGCTCACCGGACTCCATATCACGAAGCGACACCGTTGTGCCAAATGCCACACGCGTCGGATCCACATCGTCCTTCTTGATGATCTGCGCCTTCTCCAGCTCTTCCTTCCACCGCTGGGCGTTGGTGTTGAGCAGGTCCTGGCGCTCCTTCGCAGCCTTGTACTCGGCGTTTTCGCGCAAGTCGCCATGAGCAAGCGCCTCGCTAATCTCCTGCGAGTTCTTAGGAACCTCTACCTCATGAAGGTGTCTGAGCGCCCGCTGCTTTGCCTCATAGCTGGAGGCGGTCACCATGAAGCCGCCACGACTGACGGTTTCCGGCTCCTTGACGCCCATAAAGTGGATATTCGGATGGAGGTCCATAATCCGCTGTTTCAGCTCGATTTTCACCGACGGATCGAGGTCCTTGACGTCCTGGATGAGCGTGTAGACGCGGTTGATGCCGTCCTCGTCGGCTTCCTGCAAGTACGTGTCCAGGTGGCCGTCCTTGAAGAGGAAGCTGTGGGCCTGCCGATTGATCTTGCGGTTCTGTGAGACGTCCTTTCGATTGTCGATGTCCCGGAACGTGATGTCCAATAGGTGGATCATGGCGATGAGGATCTTCTCAAAGTCGACGCCAAGTTTCTGGAACCAGCGGTCGTCAATGGCATTACGGCCCAACCAGACGAACGCCTCACGGTAGTCGCGATAGCTCTCGAACACACGGAAGAAGAGGTCCGAAAGCTCTTGGTGTTTGCCGGAGCGTTCCAGCTCGGTGATGATGTCTCTGCTCAGGAAGTAGGGGAAGAGCCTGATGAACTCGCGCGGCCAGTCTTCCACGTTCTCCTTGAGCTTCAGAATGAACTCGCGCTTCAGGTCATTTGAGTCTATCGCGCGAAATGTCTCCTCTAAGTTGGGTATCTGGTTGTACAGCGAGCTGAAGTCGAGATTTAGGCCCGGATTCAGGTACGGGTGTTTTTCAACGACCCTGCGTATCAAGAGATTGGCAGCCACCACTTGCTCGTTGATGGCGGTACTGGACTTGAGGAATGAGGTGAAGTAGTCAAACATCTCCCGGAAGTACTCGGTGTCCGTGGCGGTGTCTTCGTCTCCCTCCATGAACTCCATGAACTCCTCAATCACCTTGATCCGGTCAAAGAAGGTCTTGGCACTCTTGAACTTGTTGAAGGTCTTCTCGCCGAATGTGATCGGCTGGTCTCTGACCACGAAGTGATCCGCCTTGTCGGTGAGGATGCCGAAGATCTTGTCCGTTTTGAGTATGTTACGTGCCTTGGTGCTCCACGAGCTCCATTCGCTCTGCGTAAGGATAGCGGGTACTAGCTCGGCCTTGATGCGTTTCATGTCCGCCGCATTGTCCGCGCTTTTGATCACCGTCTTGAGTGCCCAGACAATGTCGCCCTTGACCTTCTTGCGAAGTTTCTCCCGCTTCCAGATGCTGCGCAGGACCCAGATATGATCCCTTGGCAGGATATCCAACGCGCTTACCGCCATCTTGAGGCTCATATGATGGCCACGTTTTCGCGAGAAATCGATGGTAATGGAGTCTTCCTTGATTTCGCGGATGATTCCGACCCCCCAGGACCGATGAAATACGAAGTTGCCCGAGTCAAATGAGATATGCTTCTCAAAGTCCGC
>CAYTGY010000186.1:0-6914 GCA_964437265.1 uncultured Spirochaetaceae bacterium
GATCACTCGTTTCCGACAGCGCGCGGGGCGGGGTGACCGTGCCCGATCCTCCCCACGGCGCCCGATGCCTCGTCGTCACCTTTGTACGCCAGGCGGCCTCGGCGCTGCGCACCCCCCGCTTTCGGCTCTTTCTCCTGCTGATCTGCCTCCACGCGACCGCCGACTCGTTCATTCACTACTGGTTTCCGCGCTTCTTGCGGTCGTCCTTCGAGGATCTGCCGCTTCGCCCCGGTCTCGCGCTGACTCTCTTCTCCGTCGCCTATTTGTGCTCACGTCTCGTGCTCATGGTCTTGCCCGACCACCGTGGGCGACGCACGCTTCTGGTGGTACCGGGAATCGTTGGAGGAGCGCTCTTCTTTGTAGGGATCAGACTGGCCTCGCCGGTGCTCGTCGCGCTGAGCTATCCGCTCGCCGCCTTCTTCTGGTCGGTCGAGGCGCCAACGCTGATTGGCGAGGCGAACCTGAGCTTCCCTCGCTCAATGGGCACGTTCCTGACTGTCTCACATGTCGTAAGCTACGCAGTCGGCGCCGCGCTGCACGTTAGTGTGGGCTCGCTCGTAGATGGAGGGCTGCCGCTGCGCGTGGTTCTCTCGCTATTCGCTCTCTTTTATGTTGCGTTCGGCCTTATTGCACTAGTGGGGCTTCGCCCGGACAGGAGCGAGTGCGCTACGCCCGGTATCTCGTGAGTCGCTGGAGACTACAGTAGGTTTCGTATGATAGAAGTAAACAGTCAGTCATGACAAAGCCGTGACGGGATGAAGGTTCATGGCCAAGAGTACGAGGAGCCGGCTTTCACCGAGGGATACGGTGGGACTCCTACGGCACGTCCCGCGGAAGGACAAGCGCTTGAGAGAAGCGGTGGCGGTCTACGAAGAGATTCTGTCGATCATGGAAGACAACATGGGGCTTCGGACATCCGTTTGGACTGACTGCTTCAGCCGACTGCCGGCAACATCGACAAACCGCCTGTGTGAAACGGGATCGCGGTTCTGAATCGGGCCCTGTTGCGGAAGCCACAGGCCATGGCCTTGATCTTCTGGATTCTCGCGTTGATAATGCCCCACAGATAGCGTCGAACCATTCGCCCGACCTTGATCATTGGTTCGAGCCGACAGCGCGAGATCCAACCGAGAAGGCGTTTCCAATTGCGCTCGGCAATGCCGCGATACCGGTATGACCACAGCATTCCTGCCGCTTCCTTGATACGCCACGCCCTGGCAGTCCTCAGGTTCAGTCGGGTCAGCCGCAGAAACGCCCGTTTTTTCCCATACCGCCGTTGGCCTTGCGACGCAGTTGGTTATCCTCAAGCCGGCCTTTCAGCGTCGCTTTCTTGCGGTCATCAGGATGTCGACGACCGTCCCGTCGCTGCGGTTCACGGCGTTCAAGCCCGCGATCCACCCCACGGCACGTGCACCTGCCGAACCCCGTGCTCGGGGCATGAGACCCGCGGTACCTCCGCTTCGATCATCGTCACCAGCCCACACGTGTCCAGATGCCGCCACTGACGGTCGCGATGATCGTAGACCGTCGCCTGCCGCCCGCATTTCGGGCACTCAAACCGGGCCGAACGATCGTGGCTCACCTTCCACGGCGCCTTCAACCCGAGCAGTCGTTCGTACAGTTCGTTGTCTTGCATGCACTCAGAATGCCGCATTCATCCGTCTTGTGCATCCGTTCCACACGAAAGTCCGAAGCCCCCCATGTTTCTGGCCGAGCGCAGCGGGCAGTTCGCTCCCGGCTCAGATTTGACCTCCCACTCCGAGGACTACGACTTCAACCGAGTGCTCGTCGACGAATCTACGCAGGACGTGTGGGTTGTCAGCGGTATCAAACTGCAGGTCCATAGCGACAAGTACGGTGGTCATGGCCAACCCAGGTTCTCCGACATTCCGGTTGGGTTCATCACGCTGAAGGCGCAGTTCAACCCGGCAACCGGCACGTTCTCTGAGCTTCAGCCGCTCAACTTCTACGCGAGCAGCGCTCGTGTGGAGTATCACCACGATGGGGATGATGACTGGGGCGACGACGGGATCGTCATCCACGACTCAGACGACGGTCTTGGGCCGATTTACTCGTATGTGATCGACGATACGGTCTACGGACCGCAGTTCCACGAGCAGAGCGATGACGGCTCATAGCGTTGGATCCTGAGCACTGCCGGAGACACGCAGACGGACGTGGTGAACCTGTTCACTGCCTACTCGGATGGTTGGGGAAATTCCAGGTACATCCCGGGAAACGAAGGAGCGCTCCCGACTGGGATTATGATGATTGGGATAGGACCCTCTCGCGGATGAACCTCTACCGACGCAACGGGTTCCTCTACGCGTTCGAGGGGTACTACTTGACTTCTTTCGCCGCCGCGCCTGCCGGCGACGCTCGCTCTCCCGGTTTCTGGCGGGGCGGGGGCGCGCACCTGGGCATGCCGGAGAGAGATGAGTTCTATGTGCCGCCCTACCACATGGGGGGGCGTTCATCGTCGGTGACTACGTTTTCGCCTACCTGATCGAGCCCGCCGCCGACCTGGACTCGGAGGACTGGCCGCGCATCCTCTTCCGCGCGCGGTTTAACGAGTAGGCGGGGTTCGCGGGCACGGCCATGGGCGCGCGAGGCAGGACGCCACGGGCAGGTGAGCAGGCGCACTGGATCCGTACTGTAGGCGACGGTTTGGTCCACAGACGATCCCTCCATACGTGCAGAAGATCGACCGTGTGAGTGACAGCCATGTGAACAGCGGCGAAAGCGCAGGATCGTCCGATCAGCGACATCATCCGCAGAGCCACCGAAGCCTGGCTCGATCAGGGCGGCGCAGCCCATGTGGCTGTTGAACGGCCCGGTCCGCCTTACTACCACGCCGATCGAGTGGATCATTGCCGAAGAAGTCTCCTTCGAGCTCTACCGGCTTTCGGCATTGCTGGTACACCTCAAGCTTGCCGCAACCCTTAGGCACCACGGGGTGAAGACCTTCTACACGCGTACCGTCGGCGGCTTCACGCCGGTCGGGTGGTTCGAGGTGGTGGATCCGATCGGGTAGGGGCCGGACTGAGCCGCGCTCGTTACTCCCCGTCCCCGCGATACCACGGCACTTCCGCGATGCGCAGATTGGTCGCACCGTACGGGACCAGCTCGATCTCATGCTCCGCCGCCGGCGGTGTCACCGGACTCTGCGGCGGCTCGGTTGCCGCGCCGCGGTCGGTTCCCCAGTCGGGCAGCTCGGCGCCACGTGCGTGAAGCACCACCGGCGGGTGGGCCGGATCAAAGGGGATCGTCGCCGGAGCCGGAGAACCGCCCGCCGATCGTTCGTTGACCGCGACCCGGAATGACTCATCCGGGTTGTCGGGCCTCAGTGCGAGTGCCAGGTTCCAGGCGGTTTTGGGCCGCATCTCCCAATCGGCGGCAGGTTCTTCACCGCGCACCTTTGAGCGCTCCTCATCCACGCGTAGCGCGTAGAGAAGCGGTCCCCGGCCGGCCGATGCCGCTCCGTTGTAGCGGTAGTCGACGTGTACGCGCATGGGGAGGTGCAGGCGCACCTCCAGCGAACCGCCTGCCGGGAGCGTTTCTTCGTGCAGCGTCCCGGCCGATAGCACGCGCGCGCCTGCGGTTGTGCCGATAGTGGCGCCTGTGGCCCACTGTGGCACCGGGAACCGAATCGGCAGATCGTGCCGGGCCGACGAGCGCGCGCGGATCGTCACATCTTCACTGAACGGGTACGAGCCGTCCACATCGATCTCCGCGTGGTCGGTCACGATGCGGCAGGGCGAGAAACCGGTCAAGCGGAGACCGCCGTCGTCTGTACGCATTGCCAGATGCGAGACGAGCTTTGGGAAGCCCTGGTGCATGTTTGCCGTGCAGCAGCCGAAGTTTGGCTCAAGGCCGTAGAGATTCGCGTCGGGGCCGTTGGTGCCGAAGATCGGCGGGTCTGAGCGGACGCACATGGCTTGGTTCGCCTGCTGGTCGTACTGGTGTGCCCACATGTCGGAGGTGAAGGTTGCCGGCAGCGCGTTGAACGCGATCCGTTCGAGCTTATCCGATAGCCGCACGTCCGAGGAGACCGAAAGCAGCGTCTCCAGCGAGTACAGGTACTCGACTACCGCGCAGAGCTCCGTCCCCCGAGAGGGGTGACGCCCGGCAAGGCACTCGTCGCCTGAGAACACGCCGGTTGCCTGGCCGTGATAGCTGTCGAGGACCGTGATCGGGTCGAACGGGTCTGTCCCCCTGCCGGTGAGATACTGCCACAATCCCGGCGCCTTGATCCCCATGGCGTTGTTCACCACGTGGCTGTCGTACTGCCATCGATCGGCCGGCTGCTGGAATCGGAACGCGCGGAAGTGCGCGTCCCAGTCGTACCCTTCGCTGTGAATACGGTGTGCCATTCGGCCCAAGCGCTCGGCGTCTTCACCGTGTTCGGCCAGCCACACCAGGGTCACCAACAGGTCTTGCCAGCGGAACTGCGCCCACGTGGCAAGCGGGTTGCGGTCGAGTTCGGAGTCGATTGCCCAAACGGTCTTGGCAACGGCGTTGCGGACGCGGTCATCACCGGTCGCTTCTACGTACTGGGTCATTGCCTTCAGCGCCACGAACAGCGGCCAGGGATCCCGCTTGTGGGCGGCCTGCTGCACCTGCTGTTCTTCCGGACCAATCCAGCCGTCATCGCGCTGGTGATCCACAATGTAGCTGATCCACCGGTGCGCCTTCTCCTTGAGCCGGTCGTCATTCAGCAGGAACGCAAGCGGGACCAGTCCGTCCAGCCAGTACGGCCCGCGTTCCCAGCCTTCGGCGTCACCCCCGATCCAGCCGCTGTCGCGGACATCCGGCCATATCTCATCCAGATGGCCGGTGAGGCCTGCTGCCTGAATCTCTAGTTGTCGTCGTAGCCACCCGGTTGGAGTGAGGGCGCCCAGCGGTAACGGTTGTTCGGTTCTGTGTGCGAGCTTCATAGGCGGTAACTCTATCATTGCACCGCTTCTTTGACATCGTGCCGTGGTACTCGATATACTTGATACGGACAGTCGTATTTACGGTTGAGTGGCTGGAGCATTGCGTGTATGAGCCGCGACCAGTTGCGAGGGAGAGCGATGAGAAGCGTAGAACGGCATCGACGATTGCGGGTTGGGTTCGGAGTGCTGCTGATCGTGTTGACGGCTGCAGGATCCGCCTTCGGCCAGTCCCGCGGTCTGCGGGTGGTGGGCCGCGAGGTCACCGGCAACCCGAACTTCAATGTGGGGCGTCAGATCGCGGTCATCATCGGTATTGATCGTTACGATGAATGGACGCCGTTGACCAATGCGGTCGCGGACGCGCGGGCAGTGAAGGCCGCCCTTGAGGAACGCTACTACATCGATGAGTTCATCGAGCTCTACGATGAGGATGCGACGGCGGAGAACATCCGGCGCCTCTTCTTTGAGACAATACCGAATGCGGTGGAGCGAGAGGATTCGCTGTTCATCTACTATGCCGGACACGGCTATCTGGATGCCGCGGAGACCGGCTTCTGGATCGCCAAGGACGGAACTACAAATACGTTCTCGCAGAGCGGGTGGATCCCGAACCAGCAGATCCGCAATGCGCTGAATCTGCAGGACGCGCAGCGCGTACTGCTGATCGCCGACAGCTGCTTCTCCGGCGACCTGCTGAATATCAGCCGGGGTGCAGGCCCCGAGGTGGACAACGAGTTCTTTGCGCAGGCGCTGCAGCGCCCGGCTCGGCAGGCGCTGACCAGCGGCGCCTCGGAGACGGTGCCTGATGAGAGCGAGTTCGCCCGGAGCCTGATCAATCTGCTCGAGCGCAGCAACGAGCCGATCCTCGATCCCTACACGATGTACGACCGGGTGCGGCGCAACGTCACCCAGACGCTACCGCTCTTCGGTGAGCTTCCCGGCCATGATAGCGGGGCAAGTTTTGCGTTCTTTCTCAAGCCGCAGTATGGCACGGTAGTGCTGCAGTTGCAGGCAGACGGGGCGGTTTCGCTCAACGGAGAGCCGCAGGGCAGGGCGTTTGCGGGGCTCGACTTCTTGATCGAGGACCTGCCGGCCGGCCAACACGAGGTTCAGATCACCTATGGGAACGGCAACGTAGAGACACGCAACATAGATGTGCTTCCCGACGAGCGGGTGGCAGTCCCGGTAACTTATCGGCCACCCCAGCTCTCCCGTTTGGTGATCAACGCACAGGCGGAAGCCGACGTATATATCGGCGGCGAGCCACGCGGTACGGTCAATGCAGACGCGCCGTTCGAGCTTACCGACCTGGAGGTAGGCGAGTATCTGATAACGCTTCGGTATCAGGACAACCAGGAGAGCCGCACCGTCAACGTTGTTCCAGACATCACGAACACCGTCAGGTTTAGCTATCAGCCGGTGCTCGTCGCGAGCGTGCGCTTTGACGGGTTCCCCGACGGCGCGGCGGTGTACTCCGCCGGCAGAGAGGTCGGCGTAGTCTTTGCCGGCGAGTTGGTGGTGGAGAACCTCCAGCCCGGGCCGCGGCAGTTCCAAGTGTACTACGAGCGATGGGCCGCGCCATTAGGTGTGCGGGTGGACGCTCAGGCGGACCAGCAGAACCCGGTGGTATTCGAAGGCGGCCGCATTGTGATGCGGAGTCTGCCGCCGGATGTCGCGGTGCGGGTGAACGGTCTGCAGGTGGAGCGCACGCGTTCAGAGCGAGCCGAGCTCGATCTGGGCGCCTATCCACCCGGCGACTATGTGGTGAGCGTGACCGGCGCCGACTACGAGGAGTACCGGCGGCGTATCACGGTGGATCCCGGTGAACGAGAAGTCGTGGAGCCTGAACTCGTGGCGTTCACCCGTCCTGACTCCACCGACGGCGTGCTCGATGAAGCACGTGCACGAATGGATGAGCGCCGATCGCCGGAGGACCAGAGTGACGCGGAGGCAACGCCGGCGGCGTTCCAGCAAACA
>CAYTGY010000187.1:0-2948 GCA_964437265.1 uncultured Spirochaetaceae bacterium
CCCGCGCTCCGCGAGATCGTCGTCGAAGCGCTCAACGAAGACTGGAAGGAGCCGCGGTCGTCACGGGCGCCGCATATCTACGCGCTCTATCTTGTCGGACAAGTGCCGGACGCACCGCTGTTCTCCGCGCTCGAGGAAACAATTCGCGAGGACTCGCGATTCTTCGGCCGATTCGGCGATGCGTTCGACTTCATCCATTCCTGCACGGCGCTCTTTGCTTCGCTCTGCCGCCACGAGCCTGAGTTGCTTGTCCGGGCCGCCCACGACGACGGATTCATCATATCCGGCCGCGGGTGCGCGATCCGCGCGCTCGCTACGCTCTATCTCACGGGTCGTCTCGAGCGTTCGAAAGTCGTGCAGTACCTTGAAGGCCTCGCCGACGCGGTCGTCGCGTCGGGTAACGGGTTCATCGCGCACGTACTCGCCGACACGATCTGCGCGATCTATCCCGACGAGCTCATCCGCGTCGTCCAGCGTCTCGAGCGCGAGGATCTGCTCAAACGGTCCGGGACCGATTACCTGGACAAGGTTCGCTCTGACCTCGATCAGAGCAGGGAACTCCACCTCATGAAGACGCAGGAATCGGGAGACTTCTACTTGCTCGCCGATCCGGTCTTCGAGCTCGAGGTCATACTCGCCGAGGACGCCTTCTTTCCCATGGGGAACGCATACGTTGAGCCTCCGGATGATCCGGGCCGACGACTCATCGCCCAACCGAACCCGATCGGGTTCGACCCGCGCCCCGACGGTGCGCTCGTCAGGTCCGGCGCCAAAGTCGGCCGTAACGAACGGTGCCCCTGCGGCTCCGGCAAGAAGTACAAGCACTGCTGCGGGCGATAGACGCAATGGACCGGAATGCCGGCACGTTCGCGTAGCCGGTCAGGCCCTCCCGCATGATGGGGCCCCACCTGCACCGTCGGCGTGCCCACGATCAGCGTCGCGGCGAGCGAGTCAATCAGGCGCGCGACCATTGGGTGCGTCCCGCCGTGCATGCTGACGTACGGCAGGATGACCTCGTTCTTCATTGTGGGTCCTATCCAGTCGCGGTAGGATTCGATGAGACGCCGTGGGGTATGTCCATCGTCCTGCACCAGAAGTCCGGGGTATGACGTGCCAGGTTCACAAAGGTGTTCATGAGCAGGTGGCACTATACACGCCTTCGGGAGTCATGAGAACGTGCCAGACTCTGATTCAAGTACCGAGGATCACCCGTCACCTCCGGGCCAAACCACGCCGGTGGATGAAACGCCTCCGCGGATGTTGCTGAATCAAACTCCACCTCAATGAGCACCAGACCGGCAAGGTGATCAGCAAACTCATCTATCTCCATCATTACCCATGTGTCCGTGCCGGCCTGAAGAGGTGCGGTGTAGCGCCTCTTGCGAACGCGTGCTCCGACTGTTGCCGGCCAGAGCTTGTCGAATAGCTCCCCAGATACCTCGCCCTCGTACTCTTCGCGCTGCAGGCCGCGTCCTTTCTTGAGGGTAAGCAGGCATCTATCACCCGACTGCCTGATGCGCACCTCCCCGGCGTCACTGACCAGCAAGTAGCCTTGGGATATCGATTTCTCACTTGCCCCGCTGATTGCGGTGCGCAGCTCCGAGGAGGCCGGATCCGGACGGAACTTGCGTTCGGTTTCAGGCACGGGCGGCTGCTTTGGCTTTCATGAGAGTCTCCTTGCAGAGGTTCCAGAGTTCGGAGGTTGGTGCGAGTGCTTTGCCCGGTCGCTTGACGAGCGCCAGCGGCGCACGGTCGCCGGCCATACGTTCCACGGACGCGGAGTTCGGGATGACAACCGGCCAGAGCTCCGGGGTCCCGGCCAGTTCCTCCACAAACCGCCGATGCACCGCCCGTCGCATGTCGGCCATGGAAAAGAAGGCCCGTACAATCGGTCGGCCGGTATGTTTGACGACAAAGTCGCGATACGTCTGGAACGTTGAAACTCCCAGAGAGCTCGGGATCACCGGAACAAGGACCAGATCACTCGCGTCAGCTATCTCCTCGCTCTCGAACGAGAGCCCCGCCGGTGCATCCACTACAAGCAGATCGTACCCCTTACCGACCCGCTTCAACATGGAGCGAAGCTGGCCGTGACCCGCATCCGCAAGAAGCACGGGGAGCTTCCTGAACGAGAGCGACGCGGGCAGGACGTCCAGTCCAATATGGTCACTCGCGAATATCTCGTCTCGCAGGGACTTCTTTGCTTTCGCAATGCGTTTGCCTCCGGCGCCGATCCCGGAATCCAGGCGAAGAAGGTAGGTGGCCGCAGCTTGTGCGTCTAGGTCTACCAGAAGCGTGTTGTAGCCGGCCTGGCTCGCAAGGTACGCCATGTTCACGGCCGTGGTTGTCTTTCCC
The DNA here is from genome assembly GCA_964437265.1 of uncultured Spirochaetaceae bacterium. Classification (GTDB taxonomy): domain Bacteria; phylum Spirochaetota; class Spirochaetia; order DSM-27196; family SLST01; genus CAYTGY01. The sequence continues at coordinate 2,356 of CAYTGY010000187.1, forward strand.
ACGCCGCCCTTCAGGTGGCCCACGGATAGCGTTTTCATACGATCTCCTTCTGCAGTCTCAGCATGACCTGATGCCGCGCCTCCCGTTTCTCCGCCTCCACGCTGGCAAGCATGTAGGCTACGCCTGCCCGCAGAGCTTCCAGCTCTGCGGGACGCTCGTGGAGAATGGAGAGGAAGAGCGCCTCTTCCACCACCAGGTCGTTGTAGGAGCCGAGAAGGCTCTGCAGCTTACGCATGGGCCGGACGCGGAGCGAGTGGGGTGCAAGCGGAGCCATGATCTCGGCAATGTAGCGGCGTTTCTTCGCGCGGATTCGTGCTGTGTGAATCTCTGCGTCGTCCATTGATTCACCGGTCTTGCGGTAGGCCTTAACCAACCGCTTCACCGACTTCTCAAAACGCCGGTCACTGTTCTCAAGCAAATCCTCGGCAAGATCCCCGGCGGGTCGGTCCGCTGCCGCGGGCTCAATCCCGGCAACGGCCTTCCGCAGTTCTCCAAGCGCCCCGCTGCGGAGCTCCCGGGCGAGGACGGTGTACGCCTGGTCTCTCCATTGGTCAACATGGGCAAAGACCTCCGCGACTTCGGAATGGATTGCC